>JACDAO010000670.1 GCA_013695405.1 Acidobacteriota bacterium
GAGCACGTATGCAGCGGACCCGTGTGCCCAGCGGCCTCGCACATGGCGCGGTGCATCTGGAACTGCAGGATGTGGGCGAGGAAGTAGCGCGTGTAGGGCGTGTTGGCCGGCACGTGATATTTGGCACCCGGGTCGAACGCGTCGACTGGCCGCGGCCCCGGAGCGCCGACGCCCTGGTACTTCTCGCGCAGTTCCCACCAGGCGACGTTGTACTGGGCCGGCGGGATCTCGCCGCTGAACACCTTCCAGCGCCATTGGTCGACGAGCAGGCCGAACGGCAGGAACGCCACCTTGTCGAGCGCCATCCGCAACAGGTACTCGACGTCGTCGTCGGTCTTCGGCGCCTGGCCGAGCAGGCCCGCCTGCACCAGGTACGTCGGCGTGATCGACAGGGCGATCGCGTCACCGATGGCTTCGTGGAAGCCGTCGTTGGCGCCGGTCCGGTACAGGAACGGCTGGGTGTTGTAGGCGCGCTGGTAGAAGTTGTGCCCGAGCTCGTGATGAACGGTGGTGAAGTCCTCGCCGTTGATCTCGATGCACATCTTGATGCGGAGGTCGTCGACGTTGTCGAGGTTCCAGGCGCTGGCGTGACAGACCGCGTCGCGGTCGCGCGGGCGGGTGAACAGCGAGCGTTCCCAGAAGGTCTGCGGCAGTGGCGCGAAGCCGAGCGAGGTGAAGAACCGCTCGCCGTAGCGGACCATCGCGCGGGCGTCGGTCTGCTTGGCCACGAGCAGTGCCTTGACGTCGTAGGCCGGCCGGCGCCCCGGCGGGCCGACCAGGTCATAGATGTTGCCCCACTGCTGCGCCCACATGTTGCCGAGCAGGTGCGCCGGAATCGGGCCATTGGCCGGCACCAGGTCGGTGCCATAGGTCTGGCCAAGGCGACGGCGGACGTGGGCGTGGAGCAGGTCGTAGAGCGGCTTGACCTGCAGCCACAGACGATCCACCTCCTTCGCGAATTCGTCGGGCGGCATGTCGTAGCCGGCCCGCCAGAACGCCCCGAGGTCGGCGAAGCCGAGTTCCTTCGCGCCCTGGTTGCCGAGCTCGGCGAAACGCTGGTACGGCGCCTTGAGCGGCGGCGCGACCGCATGCCAGCCCTGCCAGGCGTCGAGCAGGATCCTCGGATCGCGGCTCGTCGCCATGGTCCGGCTGAGATCGTCGAGCGTCAGACACGGCTTGCCCTCGGGACAGTACTTGCCGCGTCCGTAGCCGGCTTGCATCCCGGCCACGATGCGCGTCAACTCTTCCTGCAGCGCCGGGGCCGACGGCGCTGGCAGCGGACTGGCCGCAAGCGTGAGCAGCAGCAACTGCCGCGCGACGTCGGCGTCGACGCCGCTGGCGGGTATCGCGGCAGCCTGCTTGGCCAGCGCCATCGAGGACGACACGAAGGCCGTGTTGGCGTCCGCGGACATCTGCTCGGTGTCGGTGGTGATGAAGTTGGCGGCCACCCACTGCGCCCGCGCGAGCGCGTTGGCATCGGCCAGCAGCGTGGCGTTGGCTTGTGCGACGAACGCGGTGGCGTCAGTTGGTGATGTCGCCGCCGTCGAGTTGCCGGGGGCCGACACGCGGGAACAGGCGGCGGCGAGGCCCAGGCCGGCCAGGGCGGCAGACAGAACGAAGGAGCGACGTGTAGCCACGTCTCCCCTTGTATCGGATTCCCGTGCGCCGCGGTAGTAGCCGTAGTTCACGGAAACAACACGCCTGGGGCCAGCACATCCTGCGGGTCGAGGGCTTGCTTGACGCGGCGCATCTGCGCGATGCCCTCGTCGCCGTACAACTGGCGCAGCAGCGCCTGCTTGACCGGATGGCGGCCGACGCCATGCTCGGCAAGCGGGCAGCCGCCGAGCCGTGCGACCTCGACCCCGAACTCGAGGATGGCTGCCCTGCCCTGCTCGACGTCCTCGTAGCTGCGCGGCAGCACGTTGGGATGGACGTTGCCGTCCGAGACGTGGCCCCAGGTCGCGACGTCCAGGCCGCGCCGCGCGAAGCCGTCGCGGTAGATCGTCATCATCTCGGCAAATCGATCGAACGGCACAACCATGTCCGCGGCAGTCTTGGCGATGCGAGGGTCGATGTCGCGCCTGGCCCGGCCGACGCGCGCGTTGACTCCGGCGGGCACGGCTTCGCGCACGCCGAGCAGTTGATCGGCCCGCTTGCGATCACCGGGCAGGGCCAGTTCGCTGTCGTCGAGCACACCGTGGCGATCGAGCAGGCGGCAGAAGCGGACCAGCGCCGTGTCCGGCGCGTCCTCGTCCAGTGCGCTGCTGATCTGGTCGTACGCCTCGGCCTGGCTCAGGAGCGGCAATTCCAGCTGCACCAGCAGCAGCAGGCCGGCCTGGTCGGGCCAGCTGACCTCGTACTTCCGATCAGCGCCGTCCTCACGCAGGATCTCCAGCGAACGCCGGTCCATGTGTTCGATCGCGGCCACGTCGATGCCGGCCGGATCGCCGCTGGCCCAGCTCTGTTGCGAGATCGTGCGCAGGTCGCCGACCAGCGCCATGGCGTGCGGCTCGTCGTCGACCGGCACCAGGGCATAACACAGGCCGGCGCGAGCCGCGGTCACCTGCAGCAGCGCCGAGGTGATGACGCCGAGCGTGCCCTCGGCGCCGATGAACAGGTCGACCAGGTCCATGCCCGGCGCGGCGTGATAGCCGGCCGAGCGCTTGGTGACGTCGGGCATGCGGTAGGTCGGCACCGGCACCTCGCGGCGCCCCGCCGGACCCTCGATGACGAACACGCCTCCGCCATCGAGCAGGTGCTCACCACGCAGCAGGTCGAGGACATCGCCGCCCGCCAGGACCACGGTCAGCCCGGCAACCCAGTCGCGCGTCGTGCCGTACTTGAAGGTGGCGGCACCAGCGGCGTTGGTCGCGACCACGCCGCCCACCGTCGCACCAAGGTAGGTCGGCACCGGCGGGAATTCGAGCCCATGTACCGCAAGCGACCCCTGGAGCGTCGCCAGCGGCACCCCGGCGCCAGCGCGGTTGCGATCGTCAATCGGGGTGCCGACTTCCGAGAGCCTGACGGTCGAGAGCACGATCGACCCGGCCGGTGTCGCCCCGCCGGTCAGCGACGACTGCGCCCCGACGGCGAGCACCGGCACCCCCGCCGCCAAGACGTCCGCGACGTCACGCTCGGTGCGCGGACGGGCCACCGCGTCGGCATGTCCGCCCGGATAATGCGCCGCGTCCTCGAGGTGCGCCGCCACGCTTTCCGGACTGCGGTCGAACAGATCCGGCGAACTCTCTCCACGAGGCCGGCGAGCGACGATGGGCACGGATCCCAGTGTAGCCGCGCCCGAGAGCCGGCGTGGTGGTGCCGGGCAAGCCTGCGAAGGCCGGTGCCGAGGCGGCACGTGAGCGACACGATGTTCGTTTTTTTACGCGCCGACGTTACGGACA
>JACDAO010000689.1 GCA_013695405.1 Acidobacteriota bacterium
GGCTGCGACCTCGCCGTGGTGTGCGTCGAACCCGGCTCGCGGTCGCAGGCCAACGTTCAGCGCCGCGGCTTCACCCCCTTGTACAGCCGACTGGTCATGGCCCGCGACGCATGAACGATCTGTCTACCTTCCGGCCCCTCGCCGTCGTCTTCGATCTCGATGGCACGCTGGTCGACAACATGGCGCTGCACGGGCGCGCTTTCGAGACCTTTGCCGAGAAGCACCAGCTGCCGCCGCTGACGATGGACCTGCGGCGCCGCATCGACGGCAAACGCAACAGCGAGATCTTCCCGATGCTGTTCGAGCGCGAGATGGACCGCGACGAGATCCTGGTGCTGGAGCAGGAGAAGGAAGGCGCCTACCGGCAGCTGTCGCGTGGCCGGCTTGCGCCGGTCCGCGGCGCGCTGACCCTGCTGGCGCGACTGCAGGCGCGTGGTCTCGGCGTGGCCGTGGCCACTTCGGCACCGCTCGACAACGTGCTGCACACGCTGGCCGAGAGCGGGCTCGACCAGCGGCTGTCGATCGTCGCGCGCGGCGACGAAGTGCTGCGCGGCAAGCCGTTCCCCGACGTCTTCCTGCTGGCGGCCGAGCGTCTCGGCGTGCCGCCGGAGCAGTGCCTGGCGTTCGAAGACGCCCCCCTGGGCGTGGCCGCGGCGATTGCTGCGGGCATGTCGTGTATCGCGCTGACCACGACGTTCGCGCCCGAGCAGTTCGCCGCACACAGGCCGGCACCGCACGAGACGTATGCGGACTACGAGGCATTCCTGACCGGCGCTGGCCAGTGGCTGCAGGCCGATGTGTGACGCGGTGAGCGCTGGCCGACCATGCGCCCGACGCCGTTCGGTCCCCCGCCACGCGGACGTTGCGCAAGAGAGATTGACGCGACTGCCATGCCTGCCCGCCTCAAGCTGATTCCCCGCACCGCCGCCGCGACGACCGAGATCGTGCCCGGCGAGCATCCGATCGTGATCGGCCGCGACCCGCAATCCGGCGTCGTGCTGTCCGAGCCGAGCGTCTCGCGCCGGCACGCGCAGCTGGTGCGCCGCGACGACGCCTTGCTGATCGAAGACCTTGGCAGCGCGGTCGGCACGTTCGTCAACGACCAGCGCGTCACAGCCCACGTGCTGGTCGACGGCGATCGCATCCGGCTCGGCCGGCAGGTCGAGTTCGAGGTCGTCAGCGAGGCGATCGCCGCCCTGATCGAGTCAGCCGGGCTGGACGACAAGAGCACCGGCGTACGCCATCTCCAGGAACTGCTCGACGTGGCGCGCCAGTTGCACACCGCGGCCGTGCTGCCCGAGGTACTGGCGGCAGTGCTGCGCTCGGCGATCCGGATCATGCGGGCCGAGAGCGGCGCGCTGGCGCTGATCAACGCCGACCAGAAGCTCGAGATGGTGATGCGGCTGCCGCGCCATGCGGCGCCGTCGGTGGCCCAGGAGGAGCACGACCTGTTGCAGCAGGCGGTACGCGGCCAGCGCACCATCGCCAGCCAGGCGATGCACGAGACGCTGATTGGCGCGGCCACCACGGTAAGGCCCGATATGGTCGCGGTGCCGCTGATGGTGGCGCGGCGCGCCCTCGCCGACGACTCGTCGTTCGTCGGACGACTCGACGTGGTCGGGGCGGTCCTGGTGTCGCGCCCGGCCAGCACCCAGGTGGTGCCGCGCGAAGAACTGGCGATCTTCGAGTCGCTCGCCGCCGATGCCGGCATGGCCATCGACAGCGCGCGGCTGTACAAGGAAGCGCGCGCCAAGGCCAAGTTCGAGCACGAGATGGCGCTCGCCAAGGACATCCAGGAGGCGCTGCTGCAGCCGCCGCCGCAGGTGCCGTTCTGCACGACCTTCGCGCGCACCGTGTCGGCGGCCTCGGTTGGCGGCGATCTGTACCAGGGCGTCCTGCGGCCCGATGGCGGACTGGCGCTGGCGCTCGGCGACGTGGCCGGCAAGGGCGTCGGCGCGTCGCTGATCATGGCGCTGGCCACCGGCATGCTGCGGTTGCTCCACGAACTCGGCCATCCGCTCGCCGAGATCCTGCCGATCCTGCACCGGCAGTTGCTCAACTACAGCCCGGGCAACAAGTACCTGACGCTCGGCGCGCTGGTGATCTACCCGGACGGCCGCGTCGAACTGGCCAACGCCGGCCACTGTCCGCCGGCGCTGGTGCGAATGGACGGGCAGGTCCAGCTGCTCGACTCGGGCGGGCCGGTCCTCGGTCTGCTGCCATTCGGGAACTGGAGTGTCGAGGCGCTGAACCTCGGGCCTGGCGACGCGCTGGTGGTCTACAGCGACGGCATCAGCGAGTCGGTCTCGGCCGCGGGCGACGACTACGGGCCGCGCGGGGTGGCGCGCACCCTGGCCGCCGTTGCCGGCGGCACCCCAACGGTCATGGCCAACGCGCTGCTCGAGGCGTCGGTTGCCCACCGCGACGGGCGCCCGGCAGACGACGACGTGTCGCTGCTGGTGGTGCGCTACAGCGGCTGATCACGGAACGTCCACACCAGCCGATCACCGTCGACGTCGACCGTGCTGCGCCCGACCACCAACGTCTGCGGCGCGACCGCTCGTCTCAGCCGGCAGACAATCTCCTGTACACCTCGGGACGCGGCCGTGGCGTCAGCAAGGGCGAACGTGATGCCGTCGCCCTGCACGACGTCCGCGGGACCATGGCCGACGCCGTGCGCGACTGCCGGCGCGCTCGACTCGTCGAAGGCGGCGAGGTGGCGTGCGAAGAAGTCGCGCTCGTCGGCGGTCAGCGCGAGCGTCACGCCGAGCACATCGTCCAGCAGCGGATCGACTGGTCCGTCGACGACGCGGGTATAGCGTTCCAGCACCTCGGCCCTGGTGATGCCGCGGGCCATCGTCTCGCTGGCGTGCCACGCGGCGAGGAAGTCGGCGTGATACTCCATCGCCCACAGGTGCAGCCGGTCGAGGCGATCGGGCTCGGCATGCGTCATCTGGAACCAGGGCACCGGCGCCTCGTCGCCGATGGGCCGGACCACGATGCGCGACGAGGCGGCGCCGAAGGTCTGACGCCAGTGCGCGGCAAGTGGCGCCGTCGCCCCCGCGGTCTCGACCGCGAACGCGACGCCGGTGCTGCCAGCCGGTCCTTGCGCCCCCGCCTCGAACAGCTCGAAATACGTGGCGGTTCCGTACCAGTACAGGCCCGTGTACGCCCAGTCGGGACGCGTCGTGGTCCGCAGCTCCGACGGCGCGAACACCTCGCGCAGCCAGGCCGAGTCGCGGGCGGCCGCGAACGTCTCGGCATCGACCACGCGATAGAGGTGATTGAGGCGCAGCGGCTCGCTCACGCCAGTAGCGCCCTGGCGATGGTCTGCAGCTGCAGGTTGGAGGTGCCCTCGTAGATCTGGCCGATCTTGGCGTCGCGATACAGCTTCTCGACCGGCGCGTCCTTGACGAAGCCGTAGCCGCCGAACAGGTTGACGGCGAGCGACGCGGTCCGCTCCGCCGCTTCGGAGGCGTGCAGCTTGCACATCGCCGCTTCGGTCAGGAATGGCAGGTGCGCATCGCGCAGCCGGGCCGCGTTGTACACCAGCAGCCGCGCGGCCTCGACGTCCACCGCGGCTCGCGCCAGCTGGAACTGCACGCCCTGGAAGTCGGCGATGGCCTTGCCGAACTGCTTGCGCTGTCGGGTGTAGCGCACCGCGTGGTCGAGCGCGCCCTGAGCCAGGCCGACCATCTGCGCGCCGATGCCGATGCGGCCTTCGTTGAGCGTTTCGATTGCGGTCTTGTACCCCTTGCCGACCTGGCCGAGCACGGCGGTGGCCGGCACCCGGCAGCCGTCGAAGATCAACTCGGTGGTGCTGCTGGCACGGATGCCGAGCTTGTCTTCTTTCTTGCCGACGGCCAGGCCGGGCGTGTCGCGGGGCACCAGGAACGCGGTGACGCCCTTGTAGCCGGCGGCCGGGTCGACCGTGGCAAAGACGATGAACAGCGCGGCTTCGGCGCCGTTGGTGATCCACAGCTTGCGTCCGTCGATCACGTAGTCGTCGCCGTCGGCGGTCGCGCGGGTGGTCAGCGCGAAGGCGTCACTGCCGGAGCCGGCTTCCGACAGCGCATACGCACCGACGTCGCGGCTGGCGAGACGCGGCAGCCACGCCCGTTGCTGCTCGTCGGTCGCCCAGCGCAGCAGCGCGTTGATCACCAGCGTGTTCTGGACGTCGACCAGCACGCCAATCGACGGGTCGACCCGCGACAGTTCCTCGACCGCGAGCACCGCGTGGAAGAATGTGCCGCCGCCGCCACCGAACCGCTCCGGCACTTCGATCCCCATCAGGCCGAGGTCGAACAGGCGCGGTAGCAGATCCGGGTCGAGTCGCGCAGCCTCGTCCATAGCCCGTACCCGCGGCGCGATCACCGCGTCGGCGAAGGCGCGGACGCTCTGCCGCAGCAGCCGTTCGTCTTCGGTGAGGGTGGTCAGGGCGACGGGGAGATCGGCCGACGGGGTGGTCACGTGCAGTTCTCTCGGTGGGGCGGGAGCAGACCGCCGGGCCGCCAGTGGTCGTCCTAAGGGCGGGGAACAGCCGCGCCGCCATGGCGTCGAATCGTGATGCTATCATCAGTTCCACGAATGATCAGCGCGGGTCCGTACGCCCGTACGACGCCCACATCCCGGCAGCGTGCGGAGGATTGATGCCTTACGTGACAGGTGTGCGCAGTGCCGTCGTCCTGCTGACGATGTGGGTCGCGCTGGCCGTGACCCTGGCCCAGCCACAGCCTCCGCAGCAGCCTCAGCCGCCAGCGGCCCAGCCGCCGGCTCAGCCACCGGCCGAGCCCCCGGTCCAGGGCGCCCCGCCGGCGCCTGCCGCGACCGCAGCGCCGCAGGACCCCGCGCCGGAGAGCGACCAGCCGACCTTCCGGACCGGCATCAACTTCGTGCGCGTCGACGCGATCGTCACCGACAAGCAGGGCCGGCCGGTCGCCGACCTGACGCCGGCGGACTTCGAGATTGCCGAGGACGGCAAGCCGCAGGCAATCGAGACCTTCAAGCTGATTCGCGTCGATGGCAACCCGCCGCCGGGTGAGGGCGCGCCGCGCGACATCAACTCGACCTTCGCCGAGGAGTCCGAAGCGCGCCGCGACGACGTCCGGCTGTTCGTGATCTTCTTCGACGACTACCACGTCCGGCTCGGCGCCAGCCTCGCGGTCAAGGACGACCTGATCAAGTTCATCGACACCCAGGTCGGGCCGCTCGACATGATCGCGATGATGTACCCGCTCGACCCGTTGCGTGCGGTCAGCTTCACCCGCAACAAGGGTGCGGTGATCAAGCAGATCCTGTCGTGGCAGGGCCGCAAGTACCAGTATGTTCCGCCGCGCAACATGTTCGAGGAGCAGTACGCGAACTACCCGGTGGAGATGGTCGAGAAGATCCGCAACCAGGTGAGCCTGTCGGCGCTGCGCGGCTTGATGGTGCGGCTCGGCGGCATGCGCGAAGGGCGCAAGACCTTGATCGTCGTCAGCGAAGGGTACTCGGACTACGTGCCGCCGCAGATGCGCGGCACCAACGCCAGCTCCGGGATCCGTGGCCTCGGTACGACGGGGATGACCGGCGACGCGTCGGTCGATCCAATTGGCGCGATGGCCGAGGATCGGCAGCGGTTTTTCGGCGACCTCGACATCCTCAACCTGATGCGCGACGTGACCCGAGACGCCAACCGCAACAACGTGTCGATGTACATGCTCGACCCGCGCGGCCTGGCTGGCTTCGAGTTCGACATCAACGAAGGCGTCGGCATGCAACTCGATGCCGCGTCGCTGCGCGGCACCCAGGAC
>JACDAO010000718.1 GCA_013695405.1 Acidobacteriota bacterium
CCCCCAGCTCTTGCGCACCCCGGCCTGCGCCGCAAGGTGGAAGATGCGGGTGACGCCCTCGAGCAGCGACGGCAGGTCGACGTCCTGCAGCGCTTGCTCCACCAGCCTGAAGTTCGGCTCGTCGCGCAGCCTCTCGAGGTTGCGTTCCTTGATGGCGCGCGGGTAGTAATCGGTGAAACAGTCGATCCCGACCACGTCGGCACCCCCTGCGACCAGACGCTCGGCCAGCGTCGACCCGATGAACCCGGCAGCGCCGGTGACCAGAGCCCTCACGACAATTTCTCCCTCAAGGCCGCCGGCAGGCGGCACGGTCGCCCGGCCGGGTTGAGCGGCACGTGGACCGTCCGCGCGGTGGCCAGCAGCTGCTGGTCGCCGACTCGGCGCAGTTCGTAGGTGAACGCCACCCGCAGCGCAGACGCCAGGCGGCCCCTGGTGTGAATCTCCAACTCGTCATCGTACCGCGCCGGCAGCCGATACTGGCAAGCCGCTTCGATCACCGGCAGCCTGATGCCGTCGGCCTCGAGCTGTCTGTAGGACCAGCCGAGTTGCCGGAGCCACTCGACCCGACCGATCTCGAACCAGACGAAGTAGTTGCCGTGATAGACGACGCCCATCTGGTCGGTCTCGGCGTAGCGGACCCTGAGCCGGGCCGTGCCCGTGACCTCGGTCACCGGGCTGGACGGCGGGTCCAGCCGCGCTCCCCGGCCGCCCGGATCGCCCGGAGGGCCGCCGCCGGGTTGGCCGCCGCGAAGATGGCCGCCCCGGCAACCAGGACGTCCGCCCCTGACTCGACCACCGCCTCGGCACGCTGCTCGTCCACGCCACCATCGAGCACGACGAGGGCGGCACTGCCGCGACGGTCGAGCAGATCTCGGAGCCGGCGCAGCCGATCGGGCGTCCCCTCGATGAAGGTCTGTCCGCCGAAACCCGGATTGACCGACATCAGCAGCACGATGTCGAGCTCGGGAGCGATCTCCTCGAGTGCCACCAGCGGGGTGGCCGGGTTGATCGCTGCTCCGGCCTGCGCCCCCTGCTCCTTGATCCGATGGATGACCCGGTGCAAGTGCGGCGTCGCCTCGACGTGCACCGACACCGAGGCCGCGCCGGCGCCGACGAAGGCGTCCACGTAGCGATCGGGCTCGACGATCATCAGGTGGACGTCGAGGGGCAGGGCGCTGACCCGCGCCAGCGCCGCCACCACCGGGATGCCGATGGTGATGTTCGGCACGAACCGGCCGTCCATGACGTCGACGTGGATCCAGTCGGCCCCGGCCCCGGTGACGAGCCGGACCGCATCGCCGAGCGCCGCGAAGTCCGCGCTCAGCACCGAGGGCGCAATGCGCACGCTCACCGACTGACCTCCAGCGAGATGGCGTCGCCTGGTGCAATCTGGAAGCCACCGAGCGGCGACTGCCGCAGCACGATGCCTGGCGGCACGCCGGGATAGGGTTGTTCGGCCACCAGCGCGACCCGGAAGCCGCGCGTCCGCAGCACTTCGGCCGCCCGCAGCGCGTTGACGCCGATCAGGTCGGGCATCACGTAGGTTGCGCCACGCTCGCCGCGGTTGACCAGGATGGCGACGGTGTCTGACGCGGCGCCCGCCGCTGGGTTCTGCGCCACCACGACGCCGGCGGGGAAGGTCGACGACCGTACCGCGGCCAATTCGCGGATGCCGACGCCTTCACTCTCCAGTCGCAGCTGGGCCGTGCGCTCGGTCAGCCCGACCACCGCGGGCACCCGGCTCACCGCTGGTCCGGCGCTCAGCCACACCTTGACGCTGCGCGGGCGGCGCGCCGTGCTGCCGGTGACCGGCTCCTGCGCCAGGATCAGGCCGGCCGGCACTTTCGGATCGGAACGGCGCGCGTCCTCGACTTTCAGGGGCAGCCCGAGTTCGGTGAGGCTGGTGCTGGCCTGGTTCACCGAGCGCCCCCGCAAGTCGGGCACGCGGACGTCGCGGGTGCGCAGTGCCACGCGCATCGCCATGCCGAATGACACCGCGTAGGTCACGCCGAGCAGCACCAGCAGCACCAACAGCTTGCCGGCGCCCCAGACGCGTCCCGTGAACCCCCGCCGTGCCTCCATCGCCCGACGATTCTACCCGTCCGTGCCGGCACGCCGGCGCAGCACCGCGGCGAAGAACGCGTCCAGGCCATGCGCGTGCGGCCACGACCGAAGCCAGCCCGGCGCGCCGACCAACGGCGCCATCGACGCTGGCAGCGCGGCCTGCCGCAGGTCGACCAGCGTCCACAGTGGCGTGGCGCGGACCAGGTCGTCGATCATCTGCTCGTTCTCTTCCGGTTCGCCGGAACAGGTCGCATAGATCAAGGTCCCGCCCGGCGCCAGCGCTCGCACGGCCTCCCCGATCAGCGACCGTTGCAGGGCGGCAAAGCGACCGAGATCGGCCGGGGTCCGTCGCCAGCGCAGGTCGGGTTCGCGGCGCAGCGTCCCCAGCCCGGAACACGGCGCGTCGATCAGCAGGGTGTCGAC
>JACDAO010000730.1 GCA_013695405.1 Acidobacteriota bacterium
ACTCGCGCTACGCCGCGCTGCGCGCCCGGTGGGGTCCGTCGGCGAACCCGCGCATGCTGCTCTTCTTCCAGGTGCAGGCACTGGCGGCGCTGGTGCTGACGCTGCCGTTCGCGGTGGTGGCCGTGGACCCCACTCCGCGCCTGCACGTGCTGTCGTGGATCGGGCTGGCGATCTGGGCGGCCGGGTTCGCGGGCGAAGCGACCGCCGACTGGCAACTCGCCCGCTTCCGGGCTCGGCCCTCCAGCAGGGGCGAGGTCTGCGACGAGGGGCTGTGGCACCACTCGCGCCACCCCAACTACTTCTTCGAATGGGTGATCTGGTGCGGCTTCGGCGTCTTCGCCCTCGGCGCCTCGAACGGCTGGCTGGGCCTGCACGTCATCCCGCTGATGTTCTACGTGATGCGCTACGGCACCGGCGTGCCACATGCCGAAGCTTCGTCGCTGCGCAGCCGTGGCGACCGCTACCGTGCCTATCAGCGCACCACCAACGTCTTCTTTCCCGGTCCGCGGCGAGCCTGACCCGATGCCGTCGGTCGATGCGTGGCTCGAGCGTGACGTCCTCCCCGACGTTCTGATCCGGGTGGGCATCCGTCGCAATCTCGCCAGTCGATTGACGGCCGAGGCGCGCGGCAGCGCCGAGCGCAGTCACGCCGCGCGAATGGCCTGGATTGCGGTGCTGCGGGCTTCGCCGATCGCGATCGCCACCGACCTGGCCAACGCCCAGCATTACGACGTGCCGGCACGCTTCTTCGAGCTGGTGCTCGGATCGCACCTCAAGTACAGCAGCGGTTACTGGCCCGACGGCGTGACCACGCTGGACGCGTCGGAGGCGGCGATGCTGGCGCTGACCTGTTCCCGAGCCGACCTGGCCGACGGGCAACGCATCCTCGAGCTCGGGTGCGGTTGGGGCTCGCTGTCGCTGCACATGGCCGAGCGCTATCCTGCGGCCCGAATCACCGCCGTGTCCAATTCGCGCACCCAGAAGGCCTGGATCGACGCGCAGGCCGCGGCGCGCGGGCTCGGCAACCTCGAGGTGGTGACGGCCGACATCAACGCCTTCACCTATGACGACGGCGCCGCCGACCGCGTCGTCTCGGTTGAGATGTTCGAACACCTGCGCAACTACGCGCGGCTGTTCCAACGAATCGCCGGCTGGCTGCGGCCGGGCGGACAGCTGTTCGTGCACATCTTCTCGCACCGCGAGTTCGCCTACCCGTACGAGGACCGCGGGCCGGGCGACTGGATGGCGCGGCACTTCTTCACGGGCGGGCAGATGCCGTCAGACGACCTGCTGCTCTACTTCCAGGACCACCTCCGCCTGGCCGCGCACTGGCGCGTCAACGGCGGTCACTATGCCCGCACCTGCGAAGCCTGGCTGTCGCGGATGGATGCCCACGAGCCGGAAATCCGCACGCTGTTCGCCTCGACCTACGGCACCGACGCGGTGACCCGCTGGTGGGTGCGCTGGCGCGTCTTCTTCATGGCCTGCGCCGAGCTGTTCGCCTATCGCGACGGCAACGAGTGGCTGGTGTCGCACTACCGGTTCGTCAAGTAGGCGCGGCTACAATGCTTGCATGCCCACGGCTTTGCAGGCTGCCACGGCGCTGGCCGACGACCTCGAGCGAATCTTCGGTGCGCGGCTGCGCGCAGTGCTCGTCTACGGTGCCCATGCGCGGCCCCACGCCCGGACCGTCAAGGCGCCGATCCAGACGCTGGCGCTGGTTGATCTCCTGACGTATGCCGACCTGGCGGGTGCAGCCGAGCGCGCCGGGCATTGGCTCGGGCGCGGGCTGGACATGCCGCTGCTGCTGCCCGAGCGCGAGTTCTCGCGTGCCCTGGATGCGTTCCCGCTCGAGTATGGCGACATCATCGCGCACCACGTGGTGGTGCGGGGCGCGGACCCGCTGACCGGGCTGTCGGTGGCGGCCGAGGACACGCGGCGGGCCGTCGAAGTGCGTGCCCGCGGCCATGCGATCCACCTGCGTGAAGGGTTCATGCTGGCGCAACAACGACCGCAGGCGGTGGCCAATCTGATCGTGGGGTCGGCCTCGCCGTTCGCGTCGCTGATCGAGAGTTTTGCGCGCGTCACCGGGGCGCCGACCCGGAGCGCGCCGCAGGCGCTGGCCGCACACGTCGGGACGGTGGCCGCACTCGATTCGGCCCTGGTCGAGCGCCTGCTGACGCTGGAGGAAGAGCCCGTGCTGGAGCCGGACGAGGCGACGCACTTGTACCCGGCGTACCTCGACCTCATGCACGCCCTGATCGCCGCGATCGACGCCTGGACGCCGTCTGCGGCGTCGGCCCCGGCGACGGCGCAGGGCCCGGTGCACGCGTGATCGGAACTCGCGCACGCGATCGGCGCGGCCTCCCGGCCGTACTGGCCGTCGTGCTGCTGGCGGTGCTCTGGATTTGGCGTGGCGGGATGCCGCTGGCCGCCCAGGCCGATCTGCCGACCCTGACGGCACCGGTCAACGACTTTGCCAACGTCATCGATCCGGCCAGCGAAGCGCGCCTTGCCGACCTGATCCGCCGGCTGCACGGCGCCACCGGCGACACCATCGTCGTCGCGACCCGGCCCGAGCTTGCGCCGTTCGCCGACGAGCGCGAACTGGCCGTCAAGTGGTTCGCGAACAACGGGCAGGGCATCGGCGACAAGGAGCAGGACGCCGGCGTGCTGTTCGTACTCGCGCCCAAGGACCGCGCGGCCTGGATCGAGGTCGGCTACGGCCTCGAGGGCGCGATCACCGACGGCTTTGCCGGCAGTACCACGCGCGAGGTGATGATCCCGCTGTTCCGCGACGGCCGCTATGGCGACGGGCTGCTCGCTGGAGTGACCGCGGTGGCGCAGCGGATTGCGCAGGAGCGGAACGTCACGCTGGCCGACCTGCCCGAGGCGCCGCGGGCCGCGCAGCGCAGCAGTCGGGGCATGCCGCTCTGGCTGATCGTCTTGATGCTGTTCCTGTGGATGGCACTCTCGAGCCGGGGCGGCGGGCCGGGCAGCCGCGCGCGGCGCCGAGGGTCGATGTGGGGCGCCGGCTGGAGCGGCTGGGGC
>JACDAO010000745.1 GCA_013695405.1 Acidobacteriota bacterium
GCTCAACGGCCTCACCGAAGGCACCGGCAGTGCTCAGGGCTCGTACGACCCGACCGTGAGCATGTTCGGGCGCTACCTGTCGTTCCGCTCATACGCCGCCACCCTCGTCCCCGGCGACACCAATGGCGCTGCCGACGCGTTCGCGCGCCAGATTCTCGGTGCGGCGCCAACCACGCCGTTCTTCGGCCCAGCGCAGCGCACCAGCCTGAGCGGCGGCGGGGCGCAGGCGACCGGCGGCACGGGCGCCGACACCGAGAACCCCGAGATCAGCGGCAACGGCTCGGCGGTCGCATTCCAGTCCGGGTTCTCCAATCTGGTCGCCAACGACACCAACTTCATTGTCGACGCGTTCATCCGCACCGGCATCTTCCCTGCTGGCGAGTGCACCTTCATCGAGGCGTCGCTGCCGGGGTACACCGCGTTCGCCACCCGCTTCGGGCTCGATCCCTGCAGCAACGCCGGCTCGCCATTCGCCGATCCGGACGGTGACGGCTTCACCAACACGCAGGAGCAGAGCGGGCTCGGCGACGGCAACCCGGTGCTCGGCACCTTCACGCGCTACTTCGCGGAAGGCGCCACCAAGACCGCCGGTCTGAACTTCGACGTGCGCATCGCCCTGGCCAATCCGTCGCCAGCGGTGGTGACCGGCGAGATCACCTACCAGCTGCCGTCCGGGGTGGCCGTGCCGGCCACGCCGTTCACGCTGCAGCCGTACGAGCGCGCCACGGTGCTGCTCGACGAGCAGCCAGGGATCAACGAAAACGGACCGGCTGCGGCCTACGAGTTCGCCACCACGATCAAGGCCTCGGCGCCAATCGGCATCGACCGCACAATGACCTGGGACAAGAGCACGTACGCCGGCCACGCCGAGACCGGTGTGGTCAGTCCCTCGCGGATCTGGTACTTCGCGGAAGGCGCCACCATCGGCGGTTTCAACCTGTTCTACCTGCTGCAGAACCCGTCGGCCCAGCCAGTGACCCTCGAGGGACGGTACCTGCTCGGCAACGGCCAGGTCTTCACCAAGAGTTACACCCTGGCGCCGAACAGCCGCTTCAACGTCTGGGCCAACGTCGAGCAGATCAACGGCGCCACGCCCCTGGCCTCGGCCGAGTTCTCGGCGGTGTTCACGGTCACGGTTGGCGCCAACATCATCGCGGAGCGCGCGATGTACCGTGGCGGCTCGCCGCTGTTCAAGGCGGGACACGAGAGCGCAGGCATCACCGAACCGGCCACCGAGTGGTTCCTGGCCGAAGGCAACGCCGGTGACTTCTTCGACGAGTTCGTGCTGATCGGCAACACCACCGGCAGCGCGGCGCTGGTGCAGGCCGACTTCATCGTCGGCAACACCGGCACGGTCAACACCCGGCAGTACACCGTGATTCCCAATTCGCGGTTCAACATCTGGGTCGACCAGGAAGAGGTCGCGCCGGGGCTCTTCCCGTTCCGATCGGGCAACACCGACGTGTCGGTGCGGATCCGCTCGCTGAACGGCGTGCCGTTGATCGTCGAGCGCGCGATGTGGTGGCCGGGAAGCTCGGACACCTGGTACGAGGCGCACAACTCGCCGGCGACCTCGCGCACGGCGTCGCGTTGGGTGCTGGCCGAAGGTGAGCACGGCGGGCCGCTCGGCTGGCAAACCTTCATTCTGGTGGCCAACACCGGTCCGGCCGCCGGCACGGTGCGGATTCGTCTGCTGCTCCCGAACGGCCAGACGGCGGAACTGACCGGGCAGGCGCTGGCGGCGCGGTCGCGCACCACCTACTTCCTCGCCGACCTGCTGGCCGCGGCCGGGTTGCCGACCACCACCAAGGCTGGTGTCCTGATCGAGTCGGAGGGCGCGGCGTTGCCACTGGTCGTCGAACGCGCGATGTACCGCAACGCGAACGGTCAGACGTTCGTGGTCGGCACCAACGCGCTCGGCACGCCGCTGCCATGATCGAACCCATCCCTGCGGCAGATCGCCCGGCGTGGCGGTTTGTCGCAGGGGGAGTGCTGGCGGCGGCCCTGGCCGTCGCCGGCAACCTTTCCTGGCGTGCGGCTTTCCCCTCGATCACCGGCTACGTGGTCCCCGACGTGATCGGCACGATCCCCGTCATTCTCTCGTCGGCGTTGTCGGTGCTGCTGGCGGCAGGGATCTACCTGCTGCTGGCGCGCGGGCTGACGATCGCCACGCCGCTCTACGTGGTTGGCTGTCTCGCGGTGGCGGCGGCCTCGTGCGTGGTCGCCTTCATGCCGGCGATGCCGGACGGCACGGCGCCGCCCGCGGGGTTTCCGCTGCTGACCATTCCGATGCACATGCTGGCCGGCCTGATGGCCGCGGTGGTTGTGCCGCTGGTGGTGGTCACCGGTCGCCGGTGTTAGTACTCGTCGAAGATCCGCTGCAGTTCGCCGGCGTCGGTGG
>JACDAO010000753.1 GCA_013695405.1 Acidobacteriota bacterium
GGATATGTCAGCGCCTGCCGCAAACGCCAGCATCGCGCTGTTTGGGGCCGTTAGCACGCTGGTTGATGTTCCACGTGGAACAAACGACTGGCTGCTGTAAACAGGCGTCGGTGTTCCACGTGGAACACGCTCCTCAGGCCGTTCTTCGGAGCACGAGCAACCGACTCCTCCGCGAGGCGACCAGCGGTAGCTCGCACTCCATCGCCAGCCCGGTCTCGGCCGGGATAGCTGGAGCAGGTTGCGCCCCACTCAGAAACCACAGCTGTTGGCCGCCCAGTATCAACCGCTTGGCAAACAGGACAAGCTGCGCCGGCTCCGCCCGAACGGCTCGGATCGAGATCACGTCGATCGTCCCGTTCACCGCTGGACGGCTCAGCAGCGTTTCGAATCGAACCGTTTCGACAACCACGCTCTGCAAGGCGAGGTGACGAACCACTTCGCGCAAGAAGACGGACTTTCTAGTCTTGACCTCGACCATCGTCAGTGCCAGATCGGGCCTGACCACTTTGAGCGGCACGGCGGGTGACCCGCCGCCCGAGCCGATGTCCATCAGCGAGCGAGCCGACTCGTCGATGACGGTGGCCGCGAGGACCGGTTCGACGATGAGGCGGTCCACTGCCTCGTCGGCGTCATCCAGACTGGTGAGGTTCATTCGCTGATTCCAGGTGGTCAGCAACACCAGGTATCCGACGAGCTGGTCGACCTGCGCTCTTGGCAGATTGATACCAACTCGTCGGAGGCGCCGTTCCACGCGTCGGCGCGTGTCGTGTGGTGTACCCAGGCGGGGGCCGATGGCGGTCACGCTGTTTCTCTCCTGCGCCGCCGGTCCGCCTGGGTTCCCGCGGCCAGCAACCAGCACGTCGGCATCCCTTGGTGGTCTTTCGGCTACTCAACGGCCCGGCGTGAGAGGCCCAAGTCGAACCAGTCCGCAGGGGCCGTTCGGGCGTGACCGGTCCACGAACTAAGTCCTAGGTTGAACGCCACATTAAGGGGTGGGCGTGAAGACACGAAGCTGCTGCCGCGGCGCCGCGCCTTCGCGCCCAGCCGGGGAGTAGCCGGGCCGGAGCTGTCACCGGTCTCCGGGCACCCAGGAAACGCCGCCGATTGTTCGCTGCCCGAGTAACCTTAAAAATTAAGCCATTCAACCTATCAGTGACTTTGGGACTTGGCGCCGGCCTCGCCGCCGTTCGTTTGCACGCGACGTGCCCGCCGGCAGGGCGCGGTGCTCAAGACCGGCGCGAGATGATCACGGTCTTGACGAGCCCGTCGCCCTGGCTTTCCGAGCTGACGTCGGCGTCGCCCGCCACTTCGAGGTGCACGATCCGACGCGCGTAGGAGTTGAGGGGGCCCATCTCCTGCGGCGCGCCGGAGGCCTTCACCTTCTCGATCATGAATCGGGCCATCTGCTTCAGTTCGGCGTCCTTGCCCTTGCGGAAGTCGAGACAGTCGACCACGATCCGGCCATCCCGCCCGGTTTGGTCGCGCCAGATGCTGTTGACCAGGTGCTGCAGGGCATCGAGCGCCTCGCCCTTGCGCCGGACCAGCAGCTCGCCCTGCTCGCCGCCGATGTCGACCCGCACGCCATCCTCCATGCTGGCGGTCGTGACGGTCACGTCGATGCCAATCGCGGCGACCACGTCCCTCACGAACGAGCCGATCTGATCTTCTATCGCTGGCTGCGTGCTCATGCTGGTCTCCGTCTGTCTCAGGCGCGCGCTGGCCGCACGGCCGCGGGCGGCGGCCCGACGATTCGATTGGTCAGGTACTGCTGCCCGATCGTCAGCAGGTTGCTGAACAGCCAGTACACCACCAGGCCGCTCGGCGCCCAGAGGAAGAAGAAGGTGAACATCAGCGGCATCACCATCATCACCCGCTGCTGGGCCGGGTCCATGCCGGCGGCTGGCGTGATCCACTGCTGCCACAGCATCGTGCCGCCCATGATCACCGGGGTGATGTACAGCGGGTCATGCTGCGACAGGTCCTGGATCCACAACATGAACGGTGCGCCGCGCAGCTCGATGGCCACACTCAGCAACGAGTAGAACGCAAACAGCACCGGCATCGTCAGCAGCATCGGCACGCAGCCGCTGGCCGGGTTGACGCCGGCGGTCTTGTACAACTCCATCATCTCGGTGTTCATCTTCTGCCGCGCCGGATCGGCCGTCTTGAGGTGGGCGTAACGTTCCTGGATCGCTTTGACGCGCGGCTGAATCTGTTGCATCTTGCGCATCGAGACCACGCTCTTGTGACGGAGCGGGAAAATCGCGATGTTGATCAAGATGGTCAGCACGATGATCGACCAGCCGTAGTTGCCAACGTAGCCGTTGATCGACTTGAGCGCGCGCAGCAACGGCACCACTAGCCACGAGAACCAGCCGAAGTTGATGGTGCGGACCAATTGCTGGTCCGAGCGCAGCAGCTGGTCGAAGTCCTTGGGCCCCAAGTAGAACTTCACCTCGGCCGGGGGCTGCGGGAAACTCAGGGCGTAGGCAATCAGCGCCCGCGGGCCGGCCGCGGTCTGCAGAGCGTGGGTGGAGTACTCCACACGGGCGGAGCGGTCGAGCAGCGCCGCGCCCAGGAAGTAGTGGTCGTCGACCCCGACGTAGCGAAAGGTCTGCTGGAAGACCCGCTGCTCGGCCAGGCTGTCGCCGCTGTGCCGGGCAATCTCGTCCGCATAGGTGATTGCTTCGGGCGCCTGGTAGTACGAGCCGAACAGGAACCCGCCCGACGGCTGGGCCCGCTCGATGTCGCCGATGCCAGGACCCGAGTGCACGGTGAAGTTCTGTGGCTGCTCCTGGCGCAGTACCTGCGCCGACAAGCCGAGCAGGAACGGCTGCCCGTCGCGCGCGAACGCGAACATCTTGCTGGCACGCAGCCCGGCGCCGTCGGTGTAGTCGAAGCGCAGCGTGCGCGGCCCGGCGGTCCGGAGGTCGAGGCTGGTCGCGCTCGGGATGTACTCGGCCGCGGCGAGCGCGTCGGAAGTCGCCGCGTCGGCCGTGGTCAGGCTGAACGCCGGCCTGACCGCGACCCCGCTGGCCGCCGGGATCAGGTCCAGCGGGGTGCCCTGGCTGCTCGGGTAGTGCTTGAGCGTCCACGACACCAGCACCGCGCCGCGGGTCGAAAACTCGGCCTTGAACTGATCCGATTCGACGACGATTCGCGCGCCGTCGACCGTGGCCGGCAAAGGCGGCACCGTCGCGTCGGCCGCCGCAGGCGGCGGCGTGGTCCCTGGTGCGACGTTGCTCCCGCTTCCGGGCGGCACAGGCACCGACGACGGCGTGGGCGCGGCAGGCGCGGCGGCCGACGTCGGTGGCCCGGCGACTGCCGGTGGCCGACGCGGCACCAGGAAGGCCTGGTACAGGAAC
>JACDAO010000778.1 GCA_013695405.1 Acidobacteriota bacterium
CTGCGAGGTGCATGTATTTGTCGAAGCCGACGCGGCCAAGCACGTGCATCGCGTCTACTGGGTGCAGTTCGAGGCTTACATCCCGAGCAAGCCCAATTCACAATACAACTACGACCGCGACGCCATCACCGAGATCAACGGCCCCGCCGTCCATCACTGCGAGCGCTTTGGTGCGGGCGACGAAAAGCCTCGCGCGGGGTCCGACCTGGAGCACGTGCGCAACAAGATCCTCGCAGCCGGCTACAGGCTGCCCAAGGAAATCATCAACGCCCGCCTGGTGCACCTGCCTGACGACACAAAGCGCAAGGAAGTAATGGTGATTTACATGGAAGACATGGCGTCGACAGGCAAGACCTCCGCCGATTTCATCGCCGGCGGCAAGATCAGCGAAGCCTGGACGCCGGTTGGCGAAGCACTGCTGGAACGCGCCAAGGCCCGCGTGAAGTTCGAGAAAGTCACGCCCTGAAACAAACGCAGTCACGTCCCGCAGAAAGTCTGATGCATCACCTGATCGGGATGCGATGGGACGTGTCGCCCCACTGCTCGACAAATCGCTGCTCGGGACGGATGCGCAACATGGGCGCCCATCGACCCGCGTGGGGTAGCGGGATCATGACCTGCTCCCAGATTCGCTGCTCGTGGAGAACACCGCCGTCACCTTCGAGGAATCGAGGCAGGTAGCCGTAGCCGGCCCACACTGTGGCCCGGCGTCCGACCCGCCGACCGACGCCCACCCTGCAGTGGCATCTGGTCGAACCGACTCACGTCGTCGGTTCAACGTGGCTGCACTTCCGCATGCAGCAGGTGCTGCTCGCCCAAGGGAATGAACCCGAGGACGAGAAGCCATGCCTGGAGGTCGTGAATCCCCGGACGCGATTGCGTTTGTGCGTGCGCTGAAGCGGTCACGCCAGCGAGCAGAGCAAGCAGCGCGGCGCCCCGACGCAACTGCGTGCTGAGCCGCGAACGCAGGACTGATGCGCGCTCTCCTCGCCGGCGCTCCTTGTCACTCCGCACCGCGGTCACCGGCATCCTCCACACCCTCGGCGCGCGTCGCGTCCGTGGCGTGACGCGTCGGCGCTCGCCCGGCCTGGGTGAGCGCGCGCCGCAGCAGAAATTCGACTTGCCCGTTCACGCTGCGCAGGTCGTCGCTGGCCCAGCGCTGCACGGCGGCGAGCAGGTCGGGATCGACGCGAAGCAGGAACGAACGGCGGTCCGAAGCCATGGAGGCACGCGTCAGGGGTACAGCGTCCCGGCATTGACGACCGGCTGCGTGCCACGCTCGCCGCAGAGCACCACCAGCAGGTTGCTGAACATCTGCGCCTTGCGCTCCTCGTCGAGCTCGACCACCTTCTTGGCCGACAGCATCTCGAGCGCCATCTCCACCATCCCGACCGCGCCCTCGACGATGCGGCTGCGGGCGGCGATGATGGCGCCGGCCTGCTGGCGCTGCAGCATGGCCGCGGCAATCTCCGGCGCGTAGGCAAGGTGGCTGATGCGCGCCTCGATCGCCTCGACTCCGGCCCGCGACAGCCGATCCTGGATTTCGCGCTTCAGGTGATCGGCGATCTTGGCGGTCGTGCCGCGCAGCGACTCCTGATCGTCGTGCGAATCGTAGGTGTAGCTGGTGGCGAGGTTGCGCAGGGCCGACTCGCTCTGCACGTGCACGTAGTTGTTGTAGTCGTCGACCTCGAACACTGCCTCGGCGGTGTCGACGACGCGCCACACGACGACCGCAGCGATCTCGATCGGGTTGCCGTCCAGGTCGTTGACCTTGAGCCGGGCCGATTCGAAGTTGCGAATCCGCAACGACACCTTGTGCTTGGTGTAGAGCGGGTTGGCCCAGCGCAGGCCGGGCCTGCGGATGGTGCCGACGTAGTCGCCGAACAACTGCAGCACCCGCGCTTCGTTCGGCGCGACCATCACCAGCCCGGTCAGCAGAAACAGGGCGGAGATCAACAGCCCGACGCCTCCGACGATCCATGCGCCGTGCCCCTGCCGTGCCCCCAGCACCAGCAGCGCGACCCCCAGGAGCACCACGACCAGCCCGATCCCGAGGACCACCACGCCGTTCAGCCCTTCCCGTTGACGCTCGCGAATCATCGACCCTCTCCTCTGAGGTGTGGGATAGCCATCTGATATCACACTGAAATCGTGTACGGGAACCGACGGATCGGAGTTCCTGCAGAAAAGCGGACCGAACCCGAGACTCGGCAGGCAGGCCCGTGAGCCCAATGCCCTGAGCCTCGAGTCCTCATCG
>JACDAO010000037.1 GCA_013695405.1 Acidobacteriota bacterium
CGCCGGAGGTGCGCGGTGCGTGGTAGAGTTGGATCTCACTCCAACACGGGGGCCACGATGTCAGGTCGCGTGCTGTCCTTTGCCACGATCACCCTGCTCTGGGCCGCGGTCGCTCAGGGACAGACGCGCGAGCCCGTCAGCGTGTCGTCGGACGGAACGCTCGCCAACGGCAACTCGCAAATGAGCGTCATCGGTCACGACGGCAGGTACGTCGCGTTCACGTCGCTGGCCACCAATCTCACACCGGGGGTGACCACGCCCTCGGAGAACCTGTATCGCCGCGATCGCCAGACGGGACAGATCCATCAAAGCACAACTGAGCACCGCGGTCCGACCGACGTTCGCGCTGACACCGGCCGCCATCTCGGTCGACGGACGGTATATGACGTTTGCCTCCTCGGACGCCACGTTGGTGCCCGGCGACACCAACAACGTGTCGGATGTGTTCCTCTACGACTGGGCCACGGCGCAGGTCAGCCGCGTCAGCATCGCCTCAGGTGGTGGGCAGGGCAACGGCCGCAGCTTCGGCGGAGACATGACGCCGGATGGCCGATTCGTCGCGTTCACGTCGCAGGCCACCAATCTGTCCCCAATCAACAATGGACTCGCTGAGGACGTGTTCGTGCATGACCGTCAGACAGCGCAGACGATGATCGTGAGCGCGGCGCCGGGAGGCAGGCCCTCCAACGGCTTCTCCGTCATCGAGTACATCAGTGATGACGGTGGGTACGTCGTCTTTTCGTCGGCGGCGACGAACCTGACCGGGCAGCCCGACACCAACGGACAGCGGGACATCTTCCGCCATGAGGTGCGCACAGGAAGCACCACGCGGGTCAGCGTGGGCTCGGGCGGAACGCAAGGCGCCGGCGAGAGCATCGCGGGCGTGGTGAGCGGCGACGGTCGGTACGTCGCGTTTCACTCGTCGGCCTCCAACCTCGTGCCGGGCGACACGAACGGCTTAGGTGACGTGTTCGTGCACGACGCCCAGTCGGGTGAGACGACGCGCGTCAACGTCTCCTCGACAGGCGCACAGGCCAGGGACTTCACGGGATTCCTGCCGCTGAGCATCAGCGCGGGCGGCCGTTACGTCGGCTTCTTCTCGAACGATCGGACGCTGGCGCCGGGCACGCGGGACGTCAACACGATGTTCGTGCGCGACCGAGTGGCCGGTCAGACAATCAAGGTGGCCGAGATCGCGCAGGGCGTCCTGTCCGGCGATGGTCGCTTCATGGTGTACGGCAGCAACTACGACACGAGGACTCCCGGAGCCGTCACCGCCGTGCAGGATGTGTACGTCGCCACCCTTGGACTGCCCGCCGACGCAGGTCCGCTGGGCGACGACGACGAGGACGGACTGCCGAATCGCTGGGAAACGCAGTTCGGCCTGCTCTCCACCACGTCGACCGGTGCCGACGGCGCAGGCGGCGACCCGGATGGCGACGGGCTCACCAACCTGCAGGAGTTCCAGGGTGGGACTCACCCGCGCGGAATCGTGACGCGGTATCTCGCCGAAGGCGCCAGCAGCGACTTCTTTGCCACGCGGCTCGCCCTGGCCAATCCCGGCCTGACGCCCGCCTCGGTGCTCCTCCGGTTCCAGACACCCGCGGGCGGGGCGGTGACGTACGTGGTCACGGTGCCGGCGCAGCGCCGGGCGACGATCGATCCCGGTGCGATCCTGGGTCCTGGCCTGCAGGAGTTCTCGACGGTGATCGAGTCGGACGTGCTGGTGGCCGTGGACCGCACCATGCGCTGGACCCGCGCACAGGGATATGGCTCGCATACGGAAAGGGCCGTCGAGGCACCGGCGACCACGTGGTACTTCGCCGAAGGTGCGACCGGGTCGACCGCGGCCTTCAACCTGTTCTACCTGGTGCAGAATCCAGGCGCCCGGTCCGTGACGCTGAACGTCCGCTACCTGCGAGGGGCACCCGCTGCGCCGCTGGTACGCACCTACACGATTGCCCCGAACAGCCGCTTCAACATCTGGGTGAACCAGGAAGGACCTGAGCTGGCGCAGGCGGAGGTGTCCGCGGTGATGACCGCGTCTGCGCCGGTGATCGTCGAGCGCGCCATGTACTCGAATCGTGCGGGTCAGACCTTCGGCGCCGGTCATGAGAGCGCCGGCGTCGTCGCGCCGGCGGCGAACTGGTTCCTCGCCGAAGGTGCCACCGGCAGCTTCTTCGACCTCTTCGTGCTCATCGCCAATCCTGGCGACGTTCCGGCTGACGTGCGCGCCACGTACCTCCTGCCGGACGGGACGACGGTGGTGAAGTCCTATCTCGTGGCCCCGCAGAGCCGCTTCAACATCTGGGTCGACCAGGAGGACGCGCGGCTGGCCGACACGGCCGTGGGTACCGCGATCGCGTCGCTCAACGACGTGCCGATCATCGTAGAACGCGCCATGTGGTGGCCAGGCGGCAACTGGCACGGCGCGCACAACTCACCAGGATCCACAACCACGGCCGCGCGGTGGGCGCTCGCAGAAGGTGAAGTCGGCGGTCCCGCGAACACGCAGACCTACATTCTGATTGCCAACACCACGCCCACGGCTGGCGAGGTACGAGTTCGCCTCCTGTTCGAGGACGCACCACCGATCGAGCGGATCGTCACCGTCCCTGGAAGCAGTCGGGCCAACATCGCCGTGCAGACCGACTTTGCCGAAGCAGCGGGCCGACGTTTCGCCGCAGTGGTCGAATCGGTCGGGACAGTTCCGCTGGCGCTCGTCGTGGAGCGTGCGATGTACACGGATGCGGGAGGAGTCGTGTGGGCGTCTGGTACCAATGCGCTCGCGACGCGGTTGCCGTGAGTGGCCCGCGGAACGGCATCGATTCGAACACGCGGCGGTCTCGATTCGGCGCGGGCTCACCGATCACCTTCGGGGGCTCGAGCGACGGGTCGCCGACGTCGATCGTGACCTCGATCAGACGATCGCCACCAGCCCTGCCTGGCGCGCGACAGACGACCGCCTGCAGAGCATCCCGGGTGTAGGGCCCGTGGTGAGCCGGACCGTGCTGGCCGATGTGCCCGAGCTCGGGCACCTGAATCGCAAGCAGATCGCGGCGCTGGTCGGGGTCGCACCGCTGGCGCGCGACAGGGGGACGCTCCGCGGCACGCGCACCGTCTAGGGTGGATCGGGCGCCGGTGCGGGCGGTGCGGTACCTGGGGACCCTCGTGGCGACCCGCCGCACCCCGGTCACTCGCGCGTGCTACGGGCGCCTCGTGACGACCGCGGGCCAGGTTCAGCGTTCCGCGCAGCGTTCAGGATTTCAGCGTTCTGCGTTTCTGCGTTTCTGCGTTCCTGCGTTTCTGCGGATGTCTCAGCCCTCCGTCGGCGCGGGGACGAGGGCCCGTCGTAGCGGTGCGCCAGCAGTCAGATCTGCGAAGCAGAAGCCGTCGCGACGGACGATGTCGCCTACCTGCACGTCGATCTCGCCGGCGAACATCGGTCCCCCGTGACAGAAGGTGTGGAACTCGCCGCGCTCGCCGCATGGATCGACGCCAGGCGGCAGGTCGGCGAG
>JACDAO010000056.1 GCA_013695405.1 Acidobacteriota bacterium
ACGCATGCACCGCCCGCGAGCGCACGCCCTACGTCGGCGGCAGTCCTGGTCGCCCCCGCACTGGTCGCGACACTCCGCCAGCACGTCGTCCTCACCGTCGTTCTCGCTCGCCCTCACCTCCAGACGCTCGACCGCGGACCCCCGTCACGCTGACGCCTCGTTGCCGTGGCCGTGACATGACCCGCCAGTTCCTGGCTGGTGCTCGCCGCGACCTGTCCACTCACCACGCTGCCGACTGCTCCCTCGTCGGTGGGTCTCTCTTGCAAGGCTCATGCATCACCACCCGTCCATGTTCGGACATCCCAGGCAGGACGTCACTGCCGGGATTGTCGTCTTCCTCGTGGCGTTGCCGTTGTGCCTGGGCATCGCCGTCGCCTGTGACGTGCCGCCGGTCTCCGGCCTGATTGCCGGGATCGTCGGTGGTCTGGTCGTGCCGTTCATCAGTCGTTCGCCGTTGTCGGTGAGCGGTCCGGCGGCCGGGCTGACCTCGGTCGTGCTCGTCGAGGTGCAGCACCTCGGCGGCATCAGTCCCTTCCTGACCGCCGTGGTCATCGCCGGCGGACTGCAAGTGATCTTCGGCGTGCTCAGGTCCGGTCGGTTTGCCGCTATCGTGCCGTCGGCCGTCATCAAGGGCATGCTCGCGGCCATCGGCATCACCATCGTCATCAAGCAGCTGCCAGTGTTATTCGGCGCGACTGGCGGCCTGGTCGACATCCCGAGCCAGACGCACCCGGGCGCCCTGGCCATCGGCGCACTCTCGCTGGCCGTCCTCTACGGGTGGCGGCTGACCCCGATGGCGCGCCTCAAGCTGCTTTCACCTGCGCTGGTGGTGGTCGTCGTCGCCAGCGTCCTGGCGGCGCTGTTCGGCACGGACGATGCGATGCTGTCGCTCGCGGCGCATCACTACGTCAGCGTGCCGCTCGGCAACGTCGTGGAGCTGTACGACGCGCTGCCGCGGCCGGACCTGGCGGCGTTCACGCGGTCGGCGACATGGGTTTCCGGCGTGACAATCGCCATCGTCGCGAGCATCGAGACGCTGCTGTCGGTGCAGGCGGTCGACCGGCTCGATCCGCTCAAGCGCCACAGCCCGCCCGACCGGGAGCTGCTGGCTCAGGGCACGGCCAACATGACCTCCGGGATGCTCGGCGGGTTGCCGATCACCGCGGTGATCGTGCGCAGCGGCGCCAACGTCGCCGCGGGCGGCCGTGAGCGTCTGTCGGCCGTCGTCCACGGTCTCTTGCTCCTGGTGGCGGTGGTGTTCGCCGGACAGATCATCAACCGCATCCCGCTGGCCTGCCTGGCGGCGGTGCTGATCCAGGTTGGATTGAACCTGTGCAAACCGGCGCTGTTCCGGAACCAGGTCAGGCTCGGGATGACGCAACTGCTGCCGTTTGCCATCACCATCGCGGCCGTGCTCGCGCTCGACCTTCTGAAGGGCGTGATCGTCGGCGTGATCGCCGGCATCGGGTTCGTGCTCTACGAGAACTCGCAGCGTGCCGTGGTCAGCGAACGCGACGAGGCCGGCGTGCTGCAGATGCGCTTCCGCCGCGACGGCACCTTCGTCTCCAAGCCGGGCATCGTCTCGGTGCTCGACGAGGTCGACGACGGCGAGCGGGTAACGATCGACGGCACGGGCGAGTACATCGACCACGACGTGAAGGAGGTCATCGCGACCTTCATCGAGGACGCTGCCCATCGCAACATCATGGTGACGGTGACGGGTATCGATCTGGCCGATGTCAAGGGCGGCGGGGGCCACTAGGTGAGCGCACACGAGCACCGTCGCCTCGCGACCGATCCGGTCGAGCGTGCCCTGGAGCGCGCGCGGGAGATCTTGCCGGATCAGGGCCCGATGGGTGTGTTCATCCATCACAACACGCTGCATGCGTTCCAGCACCTGTCGTTCCACGACGGCGTGCAGCAGGGCGCCGCGGCGCTCGGCGCCCGTCCCTACCTCGCCCTCGGCGACTACCGCACAGCCCTGAGGGTCGGCCGCATCCACGACGACGACGTCAGGGTCGAACTCGATCTCGAGCTGGGCGAATGTGGACGTGAGGTGGTGGCGGCGGGCCTGACCCGCGCGGCGCTCTGGCACACGCTGCTGGTCACCGACAACGACGGCGACGACGCCGCGGGCCTCGAGTACACCGTGCGCCTGACCACCGCGCCGCAGTGTGCCGACCTGCCACTGTGGCGGGCCTGCGTGACGCGCGCCAACGCGGCGGCGCTGCCCGAGCCGGACGACGACCGTGTCATCCGGAGGCATCGCGACGTGCTGGTGCTGCTCGGCGCCGACGATCCGGACGTGGTGGTGCACGGCGAGCTGATTCGGCTGGCCGCCGCCTTTCTCGATCACGGGCAGGCCCACGCGGCGTTGCCGGGCCGTGAGGGAGGCTTCCTCGCCGCGGTCGCCGCCTTGTATGACGGTGGCGCCGCACCACCGCTGCTGGCGGCGGGTGTGCAGGCCGACTTCCGCGACGTCATCAGCACGGGCCGCGACGCTGTCGACGTCATCCGATTGTCGCGGCGCGCGCTTGGCGTCGCCGACAGCGAGGCCGAGTCCTTCGTCCTGTCCACGGCGCTGGCGCTGCCCGGCTGGA
>JACDAO010000066.1 GCA_013695405.1 Acidobacteriota bacterium
GCGGGCCTGATCATCTCGCGGCGTCAGCCCGACGCGCGAAGAACTCGCGCGTGAGGCGCCGCAGCAACGGCAGCGACAGCAACACGGTCAGGATGTTGGGCAGGGCCATGAGCCCGTTGAGCGTGTCGGCGATGTCCCACACCAGGTGCAGCGAGCCGATCGCGCCGAAGTAGATCGCGACCAGCCACAGCACACGATACGGCAGCGCGGCACGGGCGCCGAGCAGGTAGACGATGCCGGTTTCCCCGTAGTAGCTCCAGCCGACCAGCGTCGAGAACGCAAACAACACGAGGCTGGTGGTGACCACGATGTTGCCCCAGGTTCCCGGCAGGCCGATCGAGAATGCCTGGCCGGCGAGCGCCGCTCCGGTGCTGCCAGTCGACCACGTGTCGGTGACGAGGATCACCAGTCCAGTGGTGGTGCACACGAGGATCGTGTCGACGAACACTTCGAAGATGCCGTAGAGACCCTGTCGGACCGGGTGGTCGGTCTGTGCCGCCGCGTGCACCATCGGTGCGCTACCGAGACCGGCTTCGTTGGAGAACAGTCCCCGCGCCACGCCGTAGCGCAGCGCGATCATCACCGTGGATCCCGCGAAGCCGCCGGTCGCCGCCGTGCCGGTAAAGGCGCCCTCGACCACCAGGGCCAGGGCGTCTGGCAGGTGCGACGCATAGCGGGCCAGGATCAGGAGTCCGCCGCCGAGGTACAGCACCGCCATCGCCGGCACAAGCACCTCGGCCACCTCTCCGATGCGCTTGATGCCACCGAGGATGACCGCCGCCGCCAGCACCATGAGCACGACGCCCGTGACCGCCGGTGACACGCCGAAGCTGGCGCGCAGACTGTCGGCCACCGAATTGGCCTGCACCATGTTCCCGATACCGAACGCGGCGAGTGAGACGAGCGCGGCGAACACCGCACCGAGCCAGGGCAGTCCGAATCCCTTCCTGAGCGTATACATCGCCCCGCCGCGCATCGTGCCCATCTCGTCCGCCTCGCGGTAGTGCATGGCCACCACGATCTCGGCGAACTTGGTCGCCATCCCGAGGACGCCGGACACCCACAGCCAGAACAGCGCGCCTGGGCCGCCAATCGAGATCGCCGTCGCCACGCCGGCGATGTTGCCAACACCCACGGTCGACGCCAACGCCGTCGCGACAGCCTGGAATGGCGAGACGCTGCCCGCGCCGCTGCTCTTCTCGAACACGCGCCCCAGCACTTCACGGAGCGCGACCCCGAGGTACCGCACCTGGACGGCCCCCGTGGCCACGGTGAGCACGACACCGGTACCGAGGAGCAGGACAATGGTCGGCCAGCCCCAGACGTATCCGTTGAGCCACCCGTTGGCGGCAGCGATCGCATCGAGCATGGGCGTCAGAGTACTCGGCCTCGCGTTTCCCGGCCACGCGCTACCGGCCATTCCTGGCGGCACGGTGATTCTCGAGCGACGTTCACCAGCCTTTGTCGAAACGACCCGGTCGTCGCGCCTCCGCGGTCAGGTAACTCAGATGGCGCTGACGGCCGCCGCGTGGCGACCAGAGATCGGCCCCGCAACGACCCCTTCACCGCGTCTCCGGAGGCCGCGACCGGCGGGCGTGTCAGCGAGGCGCGTAGGTCACAGAACCCGACTTCTGATCGATGGTCACGAATCGGTCTACGTGCTCGACGGCGTACGTGCGGACCGTTCCACCCGCCCATCGCACGTCGAGCGCCCGCACCGCCGTGGCCGCGCCGAGGCCGAAATGCACGCGCGTGTCCGACTGCGACACCTGGCCACGCCCGCTGGCGACCTCTCCACGCAGGCGCCTGGTGCCGAGGGTCGCCACCACCGTGCTGCCGATCGCATCGCGCGGGCAGCGCTGTGCCGGATCGCCGACCAGCCGCACGGACAGCCAGTGCCCGGCGGTGGCGCCACCGGTATTCCGGGCGAGCACCGGCGCGCCGTCAATCACACCGATCAGGATGTCGAGGCCTCCGTCGTTGTCGTAGTCGCCCACTGCCGAACCACGCGCCGCGCGTGCCGTGGTGAGCGCCGGCCCGGCGCCGGCACCGACCTCCTCGAAGCGTCGCCCGTTCAGGTTGCGGAACAGCAGCGCCCGCTGAGCGTAGGAGGTGTTCCACGGCAGCCGATCGGCATGGGGATAGACGTGCCCGTTGACGACCAGGAGATCGCGCCAGCCGTCGTTGTCGTAGTCGATGAAGTCGGTGCCCCATCCGAGAAACGGCATCGACGGCGCCGCCACCCCCAAGGCATGGCTGACATCGTCGAAGACGAAGTCACCCCTGTTGCGGTACAGCACGTTGAAGTCGTCGGCGAAGTTGGTGATGTGCAGGTCGTTGCGCCCGTCGTTGTCGTAGTCGCCGACGGCAATGCCCATGTGCGCCTGCTCACGGCCGCTGCCGTCGAGCGCGGCGCCAGAGACGTCGCCGACGTCCTCGAACCTGCCGTCGCGACTGTTGCGGTAGACGTGATTGGGGCCCGAGTCGTTGGCGACGACGAGATCGAGCCAGCCATCGTCGTCGAGGTCGACCCAGGCCACGCCGAAGCCGTAGCGGCGATGCGTGTCGGCCACGCCGGCGGCCGCGGTGGTCTCGGTGAACGTGCCATCGCGATTGTTGCGAAACAGGTGGTCCACCTCGCCGCGCAGACCGCGGGGCCCGCACATCACCGGCGCCCCTCGGTAGCGGCAGACCGCCATGCCCGCGACATAGGCCGCGGCCATGCCACCAGTGTGGGAGAGTGGCGCGCTGACCGTCGCCCCTCCCGTTGACGGCCGGCCTGGTGCGGGC
>JACDAO010000078.1 GCA_013695405.1 Acidobacteriota bacterium
GTGTGCGGCAGCCGAGGGGTCCCGGGCCAGTATCGCCAGCTGGTAGAGCAGGCGCCGGGTCGGAGTCGTCTCGACGCCGAGGTCGACGGCCTGCTGGGCGGCCTGGCGTGCCTCGTCGTAGCGACCCAGACCGCGATAGGCGACGGTCAGGTTCGAGAGCGCAAACGAGTGTCCCGGACTGCGCCGCAACGCCTCACGAGCCTCGTCGACCGCGCGGGCGTACTGGCCGAGCCGGTTGTAGACCACCGACAGCGCGTTGGCGGGTTCCGTGTCGCGCGGGTAGGCGGTCTTCCAGACCTCCAGAGTCTCGATCGCGGCGTCCTGGTTGCCGGTGACCCGGTCGTGGTACTGGTAGCGGATGAACAAGCGTTCGCGTTCGCTGACGCGATCCTGACGCTCGTAGGCGCGCCGCGCGTACAGTTCGCTGCGCCCGAGTTCGCCGAGGCTGCCGTAGACGGTCGACAATGTCGCGTAGGCTTGGGCGAAGTTGCCATCGAGCTCGATTGCCTGGTTGAAGAACGCCACTGACTCGAGTTCGCGGCCCTTGCGACGCTCCTCGAGCCCGGTCGCGTAGGCCTTCAACGCGGCCAGCGACGGGGTCGTCGCCTGGGCGATCGGCACGTCGAACCGTGTCAGCGACGGCAGCGACTCGCCGAGACGGGTTCGCATCTCCGACGTCGCCCGCCCGAGTTCAATCAGCACGGCTTCGGTACTGGTGGCCTCGGCCTGGGTCCGCGCCAGCGTCTCGCCGGTCTGGCAGTCGGTAGCCGCCAGGCTCAGCACGTAGTGGCTGCCGAGCGCCGCCAGCGAGCCGTCGATCATCGCCTTGACACCGAGGCGCTGGCACGCCTCGCGCGCCAGCGGGCGCGTCACGGGGTCGTCCGGTCGCCGGCCCATCAGCCGCAACGCCTCGCCGACGTGCTGGTCGGACACCAGGTCCAGGAACGGCGACTGACCGAGCTGGACCTTCAGCGCCGTGACCAGGGTGGCATCGAACACCGCGTTGCCGGTCGAATTCGCGAACGGCCCGATGACGATCCGGTCGCGCTCGCTCAGGACGGCCTTCTTGCCGTGCGTCAGCCACGCATACCCGATGCTGCCGGCGAGCAGCGCGACAGACGCCGCCAGTCCGGCCTGGCGCCACCAACGGCGCCGGCGCGCCTCCTGCACCTGCAACGAAGAAGGCGCGACCACCGGCGTCGGGGCGCTCGCCTCGGCCGCCCGCTGGATGTCGACCAACAGATCGCTGGCGTGCTGATAGCGCTGCGAGGGATCGGCGGCCAGCAACTTGACGATCAGCGCGTCGAGCCGGCGCGGCACCGCGGCATTGAGCGCGCGCGGCGGCACGAACACGCCGTTGGCGATCTTGCCGAGCACCTGCGGGGCGTCGTCGCCTTCGAAGGCGCGCCGGCCGGTGGCCATCTCGTAGAGCACGGCGCCGAGCGAGAACAGGTCGGTCCTGGCGTCGAGCGGCTCGCCCTTGGCCTGTTCGGGCGACATGTAGAAGACCGTGCCCATCGCCATTCCGGTCTGGGTCAGGTGCAGGCGCACCGCATGGCCCTGGGTGGTCGGCTGGATCGGCACCGTGCCGGCGAACGGTGACGGCAAGGCGGGCTCGTCACCGGCCAGCCGCGCCAGGCCGAAGTCGAGCACCTTGAGGTGATCGCCATCGCACAGCATCAGGTTGGCTGGCTTGATGTCGCGGTGGATGATGCCCCGCCGGTGCGCGGCGTCGAGCGCTTCGGCGATCTGCCGCGCCAGCGCCAGCACCCGCGAGGGCGGCATCACTCCGGTCTCGATCACCTCGCGGATGGTCACGCCTTCGAGCCGCTCCATGACGATGAAGGGCTGCCCGTCGTGCTCGCCGAGCTCGTGGATCGTGCAGATGTGGGGATGTTGCAGCGACGATGCCAGGCGCGCCTCGCGCTGGAAGCGGCCGAGCCACTCGCGCGACGCCGCCGCCTCGGGGTGCAGCAGCTTGATCGCGACTTCGCGGCGCAGCCTCGTGTCCTCGGCCCGGTAGACCTCGCCCATGCCGCCGACGCCGATCAGACCGAGCAGGCGATAGTGTGAAAGGTGTATCGCGGCCATGGACGTCTGCAGGCGTTGGCGCTAGGGTGCGTGACTGCGGCGTCGAGGCGGATTGTAGCAGAACTCAGCAGGTCCACATGGTCGGTGCCGCGGGCCACGCGCGGGACGGCCTGCGCCCGGTTGAAAGAGTGACGCTCGACCACACGGAAGGCGATAGCATGCGCAGGTGTCCGACTGGTTTGCCACACTCGGGCCGGTAGCGCAGGCGCTGCTGGCCACCGGATTCACCTGGGCGATGACCGCACTCGGGGCCGCCGCGGTGTTCTTCTTCAAGGACGTGAACCGGCGGCTGCTCGACGCCTCGCTCGGGTTCGCGGCCGGGGTGATGATTGCCGCCTCGTTCTGGTCGCTGCTGGCGCCGTCGATCGCGATGGCCGAGGAGATGGGCCAGATCAAATGGGTGCCGCCGCTGATCGGCTTTCTTGCCGGCGCGGCGTCGATGCGGCTGGCCGACGTGCTGCTGCCCCACCTGCACCTGTTCGCGCCCGAGCAGGAGGCGGAGGGGCCCCGCACCAACCTGCGGCGGACCGCGCTGCTGGTGCTCGCCATCACCCTGCACAACATCCCCGAAGGCCTCGCGGTTGGCGTGGCGTTCGGCGCGGTCGGCGCCGGGTACGGCACCGCGACGCTCGGCGGGGCGATTGCGCTCGCTATTGGCATCGGGCTGCAGAACTTCCCGGAAGGGACCGCCGTGTCGGTGCCGCTGCGTCGCGAGGGGCTGTCTCGGATGCGCAGCTTCTATTACGGCCAGATGACTGCCTGGGTCGAACCGATCGCCGCGGTCATCGGCGCCGCCGCCGTGCTGGTGATGCAGCCGATCCTGCCCTATGCGCTGGCCTTTGCCGCTGGCGCGATGATCTTCGTGGTCGTCGAGGAAGTAATACCGGAGTCGCAGCGCGGCGGCCACGCCGACCTCGCGACCTCGGGCGCGATTCTCGGCTTCGCGGTGATGATGGTGCTGGACGTCGCGCTCGGCTGATTGGTGTTCGGTCAGTCCCCGCCGGCGTCGACCAGGGCGGCGTTGATCAGCGTCGAGAAGGCGCCGAAGTAGTCGTGCTGGTTGTTCGGCAGGTGTTGCGCGAACAGCAGCGTCACCATTTGCTCCTGCGGGTCGATGCTGACGTAGGTACTGGCGGCGCCGGTCCAGCCGAACTGCCCGACCGAACCCGACGGCGCGCCGCCGGCCAGATCGAGGCGCACGCCGACGCCCAGGCCGAAGCCCAGGTGACGATCGTTGATGGTCGGCTGCGCGAGATGCTGCAGATGATTGGCGCGCATCGACTCGACGGTCTTGCGCCCGAGGATGCGGACGCCGTCGAGCTCGCCGCCGTTGAGCAGCATCTGCGCGAACCGGGCGTAGTCGTCGATGGTCGAGAACAGGCCGCCGCCGCCGGAGTGGAACAGCCCGCCGTCGGGGTCGGGATACGGCGTGCCCTGCCTGGTCACCACCTCGAGCTGGCCGGCCTTGTTGAGTGCGTAGGCCTTGGCGAGCCGGCTGCGCTGCGCGGACGGCACCGAGAAGCCGGTGTCGCGCAGGCCGAGCGGATCGAGCACGCGGGTCTTCAGGTACGCACCGAGGGTCTGGCCGGAGATGATCTCGATGATCGCGCCGAGCACGTCAGTGCTGACGCTGTAGTAGAAGCGCTCGCCCGGCTGGGCAATCAGCGGCAACCTCGCCAGGCCGGCGATCAACGCCGTGCGGTCGCGCGCCTGCAGCAGGGTCGCCTCGCGGTACAGGTCGTCGACCGGCGACCGGCTCAACCCGTAGGCGAACCCTGACGTATGCGTGAGCAGGTGGCGGACGGTGATCGGCCGCACCGCTTTGGTCAACTGTGGTGCCTCGGCGGTACCGCCGGTGAAGACCTGCGGCGAGGCCAGCGCCGGCAGCCAGGTGGCGATCGGCTCGTCGAGCCGCAGTCGCCCGTCCTCGACCAGCGTCAGGGCAGCGACCGACGTCAGGATCTTCGACATCGAGTAGATGCGGACGATCGTGTCGCGGGTCATCGGCAGGCGTTGCTCGCGGTCGCGCAGGCCGAAGGTCGCGACGTCGACGACCCGGCCGTGCCGGGCGACCAGGGTCGAGAGC
>JACDAO010000105.1 GCA_013695405.1 Acidobacteriota bacterium
GTTCCGGTCTGTGCCCAGCGGGTCGACGCACAGGCCTCGCGGCCGGCCGCCGCCCCGGCGCCGGCTGTGCTGCCGGCCAGTCCCTCTGCCGGCATCGAACAGGACGCGCAGCAGACGCGCGAACAGCTACGCCAGATCCTCGACCAGCATCCGCCGTCGTTGCGCGAGGTGCTGCGGCTCGACCCCGCGCTCCTGAGTGACCAGCGCTATCTGGCGCCGTACCCGCGGCTGGCGGCATTTCTGGCGGCCCATCCCGAGGTGGCGCGTTCGCCGGTGTTCCATCTGGGCGAGCCCGGTCTGGACCAGCGTCCGCGCGACGCGCGACGCGATGCGCTGGACCTGTGGCGCGAGCTGCTGCAGAGCGTCTCGGTGGGCGCTGTGCTGCTCGGCCTCGGTCTGTCGGTGCTGTGGCTGGTGCGCACACTGCTCGACTACCTGCGCTGGCAGCGCATCTCGCGCGTGCAGGTCGAGACCCACAGCAAGGTGCTCGATCGCATGACGTCCAGTGAGGACCTGCTGACCTATATGCAGACCCCGGCCGGACGCCAGTTCCTGGAGTCGGCGCCGATCGCGCTCGACGGCGCGCGCAGCACGCCGATGTCGGCCCCGCTGAGCCGGATCCTGTGGTCGGTACAGGCGGGCCTGGTGATTGCCCTTGCCGGCGGCGCCCTGCAGTACGTCAGCCGCTCCGTCGTCGAGGACGTGGCGCAGCCGCTGCACGTGCTCGGGATTCTGCTGCTCGCAATCGGCGTCGGCTTCGTCCTGTCGGCGGTGATTGCCTTCCTGCTGTCGCGCCACCTCGGCCTGATGCGCCCGGGCGCGACCGAGCCGGCCGACCACGCTGCGCGGGGATGAGATGACCATCGCCCGCACCGCCCTCGTCGCCACCGCACCATCCGCAGACGGCACGTTCGTGATGCGCGAGGACGAGTTCCGCCTGCTCTACGATCGGACGTCACGGCCGCTGTGGGTCTACCTGTGGCGGCTGACCCGCGACGCGCACGCCGCCGACGACCTGCTGCAGGACACCTACTACCGGTTCCTCCGCACTCCGGGCCGGTACGAGAGCGAGCGACACGAGCGCAACGCGCTGTACCGCATCGCCACCACCCTGGTGCGGGACGGCCTGAGACGCGGTCATCCGGTCAGTGAAGCACTGCCCGAGGACGGCGCCGGGGGGCTCGCCGGCGCCTCCGATGCGGTGCATGCGACAGCGGACCGCACCGACGTGCAGCGTGCGCTCGCCCGACTGCGGCCGCGCGACCGCGAGTTGCTGTGGCTGGCCTATGCCGAGGGCTCGTCGCACGTCGAGATCGCCGCGTCGCTCGGTTTGCGGACCGGCAGCATCAAGATGCTGTTGTCGCGCGCCCGTCGTCGCATGGCCGATCTGCTGCAGCGGCGGGTCGCCTCGCCCGGGGAGCCAGGTTCATGACCCGTCGGACCCCCGGACGTGTCCGGCAGCTACCCGATACTCGCGTCGCCCGTCACTGCAACCGTGAGGACGACGTGCTGGCGCACCTGATCGAGACACCGCACACGCCGCTGTCCGCGCCCTTGCAGGCCCACCTGGGCGAGTGCGCCGGCTGCCGCGATCTGGCCCTTGTCGGTTCGGCCTTGCGCCTCGATCACGCGACCGCCCTGGCGCAGGTGCGGGTGCCGTCGGCGGGGCAGGTGTGGTGGCGGGCAGAACTGCGGGCGCGACAGGACGCGGCGGCGCGGGCGACCCGGCCCATCACCGTTGCGAGCGGGTTGGCAGCCGCGTGCCTGCTGGGCCTGCTGGCGTCGGTCGCCGGCGCGCTGGCGTGGTGGGTCCGGGACTGGCTCCAGGATCAGCCGCTGGTGCACGCGCTGTTGGCGCCGCTTGCCGGGCCCGGCACCTGGACAGCTCACTGGAGCGGCAACGCGACCCCGGCGCTCGCGGTCGGTGCGCTGCTGGCGGTGACCTTGCTGGCGGCCAGCGCGGTACTCGCTGCCTGGCGTGAGCAGTGAGCCGACGATTACGCTTCGTGGAGCAGGTTGTCGAGATCCAGCCGCCGGGTGTCCATCGCGAGTTCGCCCGCGGCGGTTCGTGGCCAGGCTGCTTCTGGTCGATCCCAGTAGAGTTCGACGCCGGCAGCGCGTTGGCCAGCGCCGCGCGGGTCGGATAGAGGATGGCCAGGTGATAGAGCCCGGTCGCGCCGCGCGGCGGCGGTGATCCGCCAGCGCTCTCCCAGGTGTTCAGGCCGATGTGGTGGTGGTAGCCGCCAGCCGAGATGAAGGCGGCCGTCAATCGGTTCGGCCATCAGTCAACTCCATCAGCGTCATCTGCCGGACCGCGCCGGGCTGGCCTTCGATGGCCAGCGCAGCCACCAGGGCGGCGTCTGGGCTGCGCAGGTCGCACACGAACATCGGGGCGTCGCGTCCAGGCAACTCGACGCGTCGCCAGCCGTCACGATCGGCCGGGCCGTCGACCGGCACCGACAGGCCGCCGCGCAACCCGGCGCCGGTGGCCTTGAGGACGGCTTCCTTGCGGGTCCAGAGCTGGTGGAACAGGGCGACCCTGGAGTCGGTGGCCGCGCTCTCCACGGCCGCCGCTTCCGCAGGGGAGAAGAACCGGCGGGCCAGCGCCACCAGCGGCCGTCGCGGCTCGACGTGCTCGACGTCGACGCCAATCGGGCCATGCCCGGCGGCAGCGACCAGGGCGGTCTTCGCGGCGTGTGCCACGCTGACGTGCAGCGGGAGGGGACTGCCGTCGCGATAGGTGAGATGCGGCTTTCCGGTCGGACCAGGGTTCCAGCCGAATGACGACAGGGCCGGCGCCGGCGCCGGCTCCGGGCCCGCCCAGATCAGGCGGAACGCCGCGACCATTCGCACACCCACGTGCGCGGCCAGGAACAACGGCCGGGCGGCCGGCCGCATCGCCTGCCAGCGCGCCAGTTCGCCCGGGTCGAGGACCTCCGCCACCCAGGGGGCATCGTCGGGCCCGGCGTGTACGAACGCGACGTCGACCATCGGCGGGAGCGCCTGCATGCTGCGCGCAAGTCTAGCCCGCCCGTGGCCGGTCGACGCTTGACGCACCCGGTGGCAGATGGGAGGATTCGTCAGACCTTCGCGCTGTCATTCGTTCACGCCCGAGAGCCCTGGCACTGCGACCCGGGGCAGGAGCGCGCCATGTCCACGCCACGCCTGCCGTGGGACGACGAGTCCCCGGTGTCGGCAGCAGTGTCCTCGTCTCGAATTTCGTCGCCGTTGCCCCTGGCCGCCCTCGCGCCGGCCAGCCCGCGCGTTGCCGAGACCGGCCTGACCGGCATCCAGTGCTGCAGCAACGGCTCTGCGGTGGCACGTCTGGCCGCGGCGCGGGTCCACGTGCTCGCCAACACCCCGGGCTCCGTCCGCGTGATCACCGCCACGCATGACCAGGCCGACGACCTGGTGCGCCACGTGCTCGCGGACCAGCGCGCCACGCTCGGCGTCGAACGCGGCGGGTGGGTCGGGTACAGCGTGCGCCTCGCCACCCCCGCGCTGATCGCTGGTGGACTGACGCCTTTGTCAGGCCTTGGACTGGAGGCGGTGGTCGCGCGGGTCGTCGCCAGGGCGCGGCGCGACGGCGCCTTGCGTCACTTCGCGACCGCCAGCCGCCATCCCGGCTTCGTGCCGAGCCTCGCTCGCACCGTCATGGACCTGCGCCTGGCGGGCGTTGCGGCCGCGACCGTGGCCGCGCCCGACAGCAGCCAGAGCCAGGACCTGGCGGCGTTGCTCCAGGAAATTGACGCCACCCTGGCCAGCCTCGGCCATGCCGATCGGTCGCAGGTGCTGGCCCTGGCGCTCGAGGCCGTGGCAGCCGACGCGGTCGAGGGCCTCGGGACACCGCTGGTGCTGGTCGATCCGCCGCTGACCTGCCGGCGCGACGTCGAACTCGCGGCCGCGCTGCTGGAACGCAGTGGCGATGCGCTGGTGACCATGCCCGACGGCGACCCCTGGGCGGTGCGGCTACGCCAGCGGATCGGCCGCCGGATGCGCGAGGTCGTCGTTCCGGCAGGCATCGACGTCGCCGCCGCCGCGCTCCAGCGCGTGCAGGCCAGCCTGTTCGGTGCCGGCGTCATCATCGTCAGCGAGCAGGAGAGCGACCCGTCGGTGCAGTGCCTTTCGGCGCCAGGGGAAGGGCGTGAGTCCGTCGAACTGGCGCGCGCGGTGCTGGCTCGCGCCGAGACCGGCACGCCGTTCGACCGGATGGCGATCGTGCTGCGGGCGCCGGCGTTGTACGGCAGCCATCTCGAGACCGCACTGCGCCGCGCCGGGATCCCCGCGTACTTCGCCAGGGGCACGCGCCGGCCGGACCCGGCTGGCCGGGCGTTCCGCGCCCTGCTGACG
>JACDAO010000107.1 GCA_013695405.1 Acidobacteriota bacterium
ACCACCATCTGTAAGTCACCTTCAACATGTTGGATCCAGCGGTACGCGCAAATGGATCCGCGCCGCACCCTTGGCAGCGAATGACGATATTCGTGCCACCTCGTCCCTCTCGCCATGCGGTACACACCATGCAGGTAGACGTTCATCCCATGGGAGGGATGGTTGGCAGCGCAGTCGAGCTTACCCCTCTCTCCCTTGATCTGACCACGCATGCAGCGGGGTCCGCAGTTTTCAGGAGGGCAGGAAATGATTCATCGCGCATTGGCAGTACTGCTTGCTGCAGTGCTTTGCGCCGTCCCGACGCTAGCTCAGGAGCAGCGCGGGTCGATTGAGGGTGTGGTTCGCGACAATAGCGGTGCGGTGCTCCCTGGTGCCACGGTAGAGGCCCGGAACGTGGCACAGGGCGCGGTGACCACCCAGGTCAGCGGCGCCGACGGTGCCTTCCGTTTCCCGGCGCTCATACCAGGCCAGTACGAGGTCACCGTCAATCTGCAGGGCTTCGCGACTCAAAAGCAGACCGCCGACGTCGTCCTTGGCTCCATCAAGAACGTCTCGTTCGAACTCGGGGTCGGCGGCGTCACCGAAAACGTGCAGGTGACGTCGGAGGCTCCGGTCGTGGACGTCAAGCAGAGTCAGAAGTCCACCAACATCAGTCAGGAGCAGATCGATCGGCTTCCGAAAGGTCGCGACTTCACCAGCCTGATCACGGCTGCGCCAGGCGCCAACCAGGAACCGCGCTCCGGTGGCATCTCGATCGACGGTGCGAGTGCCTCGGAGAACAGGTACATCATCGACGGCGCCGAGAGCACGAACCTGCGTTCTGGCACGTCCGGAAAGATTCTGGTGACCGACTTCGTTGAAGAGGTCCAGATCAAGTCATCCGGGTACACGCCGGAGTTCGGCGGATCCACTGGCGGCGTGATCAACGTGACCAGTCGCACGGGCACCAACGCGTTTCGCGGCAGCCTGCTCACGTACTACGAGAACGCCAATCTGGATGGCGACGTGCGACCTGCGCTTCGATTGAATCCGAGCAACACGACTCAGTCCGAGTACATCACCTACGACCGGGACGACGTGAAGACCCTCTATCCAGGAGTCACGGTGGGCGGGCCGGTGCTGCGCGACCGCATGTGGTTCTTTGCCGGGTACAACCCGACCTTGCAGGAGTCGTCGCGTACCGTGACGTTTCTGAGTACCGGGGAGCGCAACACGTTCGATCGCGACTTCAGGCGACAGAATGCCACCGGCAACGTGACGGCCCAGCCGTTGGGCAATCTCCGCCTCAAGGGCGCAATTAACTACAGTCCCGGCCGGTCCGATGGGGTCCTTCCGGCGATCGATGGGTCCGGCAACCCACTGGCCAACTACGACCTCGGGCAGAAGACGCCCAACGCGACCTACTCCGGCAGTGCCGACTACGTGATCTCGAACAATTTCCTGATTGGCGCGCGTGGCGGCTATTACACATCAGACATTCAGGACCTCGGTGTGTTCCAGGGCACACGATTCCTGTTCCTGAACACCAATATCGGACTTGCCGGTGTACCCGAGAGTCTGCAGCGCTCCAACGCATTCTCCAACGTCCCTTCGAACTTCGAGTCGACATTCGATGTGAGCCGGCGGACGAACGCGCAGGTCGACGCCACGTACTTCTTCAACGCGGCGGGCAGCCACTCGGTCAAGGCCGGGGTGCAGGTCGACCGTATCGGCAACGAGGTGCTGAATGGCGAGACCGGGAACCTCGTGCGCCTCAGCTGGAATCGCGCCCTCAGCGGCCTTCGTGGTCCGTTCGGGTATTACCAGGTCCGGTCGAATGGCGTGAACCCACGTCGAGGCTTCCTGACGCAGGGCGACATCAGCCAGACCAACGTCGGGTTCTTCGTCCAGGACGCCTGGACGGTGGCCAACCGGGTGACGTTGAACTTCGGCGTGCGCACCGAAAACGAACGCGTGCCGTCCTACTCCGCCGATCCGGCGATCCCGCCGGTCGGCATCGAGTTCGGCTACGGCGAGAAGCTGGCGCCGCGTGTCGGCGCGGCATGGGACATCACCGGCGACGGGCGCAACAAGCTCTACGGCAGCTGGGGCGTCTTCTACGACATCATGAAGCTGGAACTGCCGCGCGGCAGCTTCGGCGGCGACAAGTGGCTGGAGTATTACTACACGCTCGACACCGCCGACTGGACTACGCTGAACAACAACCCGGCCTGCCCGCCGGCCTGCCCCGGCACACTGATCCGCGGACCGATCGACTTCCGGCATCCGTCCAACGACCCGGCCGAGAATTCGGTCGACCCCGACCTGAAGCCGTTCAAGCAGCAGGAAGCGGTAATTGGGTTCGAACGTGAGCTCGGCTCGCAGATGGCGGCCAGCGTGCGCTACGTGCACAAGCAGGTGGATCGCGCGATCGAGGACGTCGGCGCGCTGGATGCCACTCAGAACGAGATTTACACGATCTCGAATCCAGGGTTCGGCCGCTCCGCCACGTTCTTCCCGGCCGGCAGCTCGACGGCACTGCCGTTTCCCCAGGCCGTGCGGGAATACGATGCGCTGGAGTTCGTGTTTACCAAGCGGTATGCCAACCGCTGGAATCTCTTCGCCAACTACACGCTGAGCAGGCTGTACGGCAACTACTCCGGTCTGTCCCAGTCGGACG
>JACDAO010000121.1 GCA_013695405.1 Acidobacteriota bacterium
CCGCAGGTCTCGTTCAGCCAGGCTGCGCGCTGGTCGTCAGGGAGCGCACGCGCCTGCGCGAATCGCTCGCCGATCCGGCGCCACTCGTCGGGGGTCACCGCACATCCTCCGGGTGCAGGCGTCGACGCAGCCAGGCGCGAGCCAACGCCCAGTCACGCTTGGCCGTGGCCGGCGCGACCCCGAGCGCTTCGGCCGCTTGCTCGATGGTCAGCCCGCCGAAGTACCGCAACTCGACCAGCCGCGCCTGCCGGGGCTCCAGCGTGGCCAGCAGGTCGAGTGCCTGATCGAGCGCCTCGACGTCTGGGTCGACCGCCGGGGTTGCGGCCGCCTCGTCGGCGAGCGTGACGCGCAGGTGATCACCGCCACGCTTCAGCGCGCCATGGGCGCGCGCCTGTTCGACAAGGATCTGCCGCATCGCATGGGCCGCGATGGCGCAGAAGTGCGCCCGGTTCTGCCACGAGGTGTTGGCCTCGCGAAGCAGCCGGACGTAAGCCTCGTGCACCAGAGCGGTGGGCTGCAGCGTCAGGTTGGCGCGCTCGCCACGGACGTAGTGCGAGGCCAGTCGCCGCAGATCCTGGTACACCTCGGGCCACACCGCATCGAGCGCGTCCTGGCCGCGGGCCCGCGGGGTGACGTCCTCGGGCTCGGTCACGCGGCGCATTGTACGTGCTGCTGTGCGATCCTGAGCGGACATGTCGGTGGTCGATCAGGTGACGCTCGACGTCCTTGGCTGGGATGCCCGCTGGGCACAGGTGTGGGCCGACCATCACCCTGGCGACACCGGACGGCAGCCAGCGCGGGTCATCCTCGAGCACCAGCACATCTACCGCTTGCACACCGGCGAACAGGAGTTGCTGGCGCGCGTCACCGGACGAGTCCGATACACGCTCGGATCACGCGAGGCCTTCCCCGCCGTCGGCGACTGGGTCGCGCTCAAGCCGGCCGGCCCCAACGAGGAGATGGGCCGCATCGTCGACGTGCTGCCGCGGCGCGGGCGTTTCATCCGCAAGGCCGCCGGGACCGCCAGTGAGGCCCAGGTGGTCGCAGCCAACGTCGACGTCGTGTTCCTGGTGAGCGGTCTGGATCGCGACTTCAACATCCGCCGGATCGAGCGCTACCTGATTGCGGCGCTCGAAGGTGGGGCCTCTCCGGTGATTGTCCTGAACAAGGCCGACCTGCCGAGGGACCTCGAGGCCGTGTCCCGGGAACTGGCGCCGGTCGCCGGCGACGTGCCGGTGGTGGTGATGAGCGCCAAGTCAGGCGATCGGGTGGACGACCTGCGACGTCACATCGGGCCAGGGCGCACGGCTGCCTTCCTCGGATCGTCGGGCGTCGGCAAGTCGACGCTGATCAACCGGCTGGTCGGGCACGACCGGCAGCGCACCGCCGAGGTCCGCGAGAGCGACAGCCGCGGCCGTCACACCACCACTCACCGCGAGCTGATCGTGCTGGCCGGCGGCGGACTGCTGATTGACACGCCGGGCATGCGCGAACTGCAGCTGTGGGATGTGACCACCGGTCTCGGAGAAGCCTTCGAGGACATCACGGTGCTGGCCGAAGGTTGCCGCTTCCGGGACTGCACTCACGACACCGAGCCGGACTGCGCGATTCGCGCCGCGATTGCCGACGGAGGACTCTCGAGCGAGCGGCACGCCAACTACCTGCGCCTCCGCAAGGAGATGACGCACAAGCCACTCGACGAGGCCGGCGAGAAAGCACTGGCCGAGCGGCGCAGGGAGAGCCGCATCGCCAACAAGGCGCTCAGGAAACTGTACGCCGAGCGGGGCCGGTCCTGAGGGCCCAGGGCTGCGGGCCCAGGGCGTCAGGCATCAGGCATCGGGCATCGGGCATTCTCTAGTGAACGCCCTGCCCGATCTGCAGGCTGCCGGGCTCGGTGCCGAGACGACGGATCGCGCGGTCCCACATCTCGTCGGCAGGGGTGTCGAAGATCAGCGCCGGATCGACGTCGACGGTCAGCCATGCCGACGCTGCCAGTTCGTCGTCGAGTTGTCCGGGCCCCCAGCCCGCGTAGCCGGTGAGGACTCGGGTCCGTGACGGCGTCGCGCCGAGGATCCGTCGCAGCAACTGGATCGAGGTCGACAGGAACAGCCCCGGAGCGACTTCGGTGACCTCGTCCTCGTCGAGCGACTCGCCGAGGAGGATCCAGCCACGTTGCGGCTCGACCGGCCCACCGGTCCACAGCAGAGGGCCCTGCGTGGCGTCCACTGGCGGGTCGAAGGCGACCACCTCGGCGGCCGCGGTGGTGGTCGGACGGTTCAGCACCAGCCCGAATGCGCCGGCCGTGCTGTGGTCGCACAGCAGGACCACGGTGCGCTCGAAGTTGGGGTCATGCATCTGCGGCATCGACAACAGCAGGGTGGGAGCCAGGCTGGATGTCTGGTCGGGCGCGTCCATCCGAGGATCATACCTGAGCGCTCGTCGACGCGACCCGGGCGCGTGCCCAGGTGAGGTGCTCGACCACGACCGGGTGGGCGAACGACGGATCGACGACAGGATCACGCGGCTCGTGCAACGCGCGCCGCGCCTCCTCGTCGCCGCTCGCGGCAATCGCCAGCGCCAGATTGCGACGCAGCCGCCAGACCCGCGTCCGGTACATCGTGCTGTGCCGAATCGCGGCCTGCAGCTCGTCGTCGGGCGCGCGCCACAGTTGCGCCAGCGTCGCCTCGCGCCAGAACGGCCGTGCCACCCAGACCGGGTCGTCGGTGGTTGCGGCGTCGTGGTTCCAGGGGCAGACGTCCTGGCACAGGTCGCAGCCGTACACCTGCGCCCCCAGATGCGGCCGCGCGGCGTCGTCGATGCCCTGGTGCGACTCGATCGTGACGTACGACAGGCAGCGTGCGGCGTCGACCACGTATGGCGCGACGATCGCGCCGGTCGGGCAGACGTCGAGACAGCGCGTGCAGGTGCCGCAGCGATCCACAACCGGCGAGCCGCTCGGCAAATCGAGCGTGGTCAGGATCACCGACAGGAACATCCACGAGCCGAGTCGCTCGTTGATCAGGCAGGAGTGCTTGCCGATCCAGCCAAGACCGGACTGGGCGGCGAGGGCCTTCTCCTGAACCGGACCGGTGTCGACGTACGCGACCGCGTCGAACGGCGTGCCCGCGTGCTCCTTGAGCCAGCCAAGCAGCAGGTGCAAGCGCCGGCCGAGCACCTCGTGGTAGTCCTCGCCCCAGGCGTAGCGCGCGATCCGGGCGACGCCGGGCTCGGTGCGGTCGGCGGCGTGGCGATGGTCGGTGTTGTAGATCGTTCCGGTGACGATCGCCGAGCGCGCGCCTGGCAGCACGCGGGTCGGGTCGGTGCGCTGCTCGACACTGCGCGTGACGTAGTCGAGATCGGCCGCGAATCCCCGCGCCACCCACTCGCGCAGGTAGTCGATCCGGCCGACGCCAGCGATCGGTGCCACGCCGCACAGGTCGAAGCCGAGACTCCAGGCGTGCGCGCGCAGATCATCGGTGGTGAACATTAGGTATCGTTCGCTCGCGCAGCGGTCGGACTTGTCCGACCGGGAAGCCTTCGGCGTAGCGGTCGGACT
>JACDAO010000130.1 GCA_013695405.1 Acidobacteriota bacterium
GTGCCAGCTCGCGGCCCAGATCGCCGGCCACGACCTCGGCCAGCCGCTGCGCCGCCTGCCGGGCCGGGCGACCGGTACCGCGCGCCACCCCGAACACCAACAGGGCCGTCTGCACGCCGAGGGCGGCGATCAGCAGGGCCAGGCTGGCCAGCCCAATCCGCCAGTACAGCGAGCCGAGCAGCGGCAGGCGCGCCATCACGAGTCCTGCAGGTCGCGGAACTTGTAGCCGACGCCCCACACCGTCACCAGGCGCAGCGGCTCGGCCGGGTCGGCCTCGATCTTCTGTCGCAGGCGCTTGACGATCGTGTCGACGCTGCGTTCGGTGACGTGCGTGCCTGGTCCCCAGGCCCGCCGGATCAGGGCTTCGCGCGAGAACACGATGCCCGGCTGGCTGGCCAGCAGCCGTAGCACCGCGAACTCGTGGGCCGTGGTCTCGACCACCCGGCCGTCGACGGTCACCTGGTGACGCGCGGTGTCCACCTCGAGGCCGGCGCGCCGGATCACCTCGCCTGCGGGCAGCGCGTCGCGTGGCACGGGATCGTCGCCGGTGCCGCGACGCAACAGCGCGCGGACTCGCGCCATCAGTTCCCGCACGCCAAACGGCTTGGTCAGGTAGTCGTCGGCGCCGCTGTCCAGGCCGAGTACCTTGTCGGTTTCGTCGCGGCGCGCAGTCAGCAGCAGGATCGAGGTCCGTCGTGTCGACGGCTGCTGGCGCAGCGCTCGGCACAACGCCACCCCGTCCAGCCCTGGCAGCATCACGTCGACGACGCAGAGGTCATAGGTCTGCGTCCGGGTCGCCTCGAGCGCGGTCCGGCCATCGCCGTGGATGTCGCTGGTGTGCCCCTCGAACGACAGGTGCAGCGCCACCAGTGCCGCGATGTGCGGCTCGTCGTCGACGACGAGAACGTGCGCCATATCGTGTGGTTCTCGCACATCCGCGACGCCGTTGAAAGGTTGTCACTGATTTTTCACAGGTCCGCCACACCCGCGCCATACTGCTCCCGTCTCAAGGGGACAGAACGAGCCGGAGGCCGACGGCGGCATGGTGGACGCCCGGCGCAGCCCTCGAGAGGAGCAGGTCATGTACCGACTGAGCACGAGAATGAGCGACATGGGCTACACCACGCGGCTGGCGGCCGTGGCGCTGGCCGCGACCCTGGGGCTGGCGACGGTGGCCCACGCACAACCCGGCCCCAGCCCTGGTGGCCCGGGCGGTGGGGACGGGTTCGGTGGACGGGGCGGACGCGGCGGCGCACTCGGCGGCCTGCTGGCGCTGCATCCCGATCTGCCGTTGCCGGCGCTGAACCTGAGTGACGCGCAGCGTGAGCAGGTGCGGACGGTGATGGAGAGTCACCGCGACGAGGGCCGGGCGATCGGCGAAAAAGCGCACGCGGCACTCGAGGCGCTGCGCAAGGCCACCGCGGCCAGCCCGGACGAAGGTGCGGTGGCGCAGCAGAGTCAGGCGCTCGGCGCCGTGATCGGCGAGGCGGCCTTGCTCCGCGCCAGAGTGCGCAGCGAGATCGCGGCAATCCTCACGCCCGAACAGCTGGCTGAAGCGACCACGCTGCAGTCACAGCGCAAGGCGCGGACGCAGCAGCGACGCGAGCAGATGCAGCAGCGCCGACAGTCACGGCGTCAGTAAGCGGCCCTCCGCGGCCGACTGCCGCTGCCGGTCTGTTGCCCCAATCAAGGGGAAGGGGCGGCGCGTTGCCGGCCCTTCCGCACCACCAGCCAGATGATCGCGGCAACGGTGGCGGCGGCGGCCGCCATCGCCGCCAGGAACAGTGCCACAGTCAGGACCAGGATCCGCTGGGCGCCGAACCGGGCCTCGACCTTCAACGGCTCGCCCTTCAGGCGGGCCTGCAGCGGCTGCTCCCAGGTCAGGATGTTGCCCCGCTCGACTGCTTTGCTCGGGGCGTTGTGGTACGTCACCCGGCTGGGGATGTGGAGCCGGACCGCGATCAGCTCGTTGCCATCCCAGCCGACGTCGCCAACCGCGGCATTGACCGACGGGCCGAGTTCCTGCACGAACTGCAAGCCCTGGCCCGACCGACCGAACGAATAGCGCGCCCACGCGAACGGGCGCGTCGCCGACAGCGCGCGCAAGTCCTGCACGTCGAGCCGCACCTGCACGAAGCGCCGCCCGTCGCGCCGCCATGGGCGGCTGACGCGGGTGACGTCGGCGCCGGTCGAGGTATAGAGCGCGCCGATGGCGGCGCGATCGACAGTCGCCGCCGGATCGAGCGACACCTTCAGGCCGTGCAGCGCCGCCAACGACGCCAGTGACGCGTTCACCACCACGGTGGCGGACCCGTCGAGCGCGATGTAGAGCTCTTCCTCGTATTCGTACTGGCGGCCAAACGGGCGGGCGCAGGACGTGAGCAGGACGAGGGCGACGGCCATCAGTGCCAGGCCCTGCCGGTGAAGCACCCACATGGACGCCTAGTGTACTGCCTCGGTCTCGCGGTGCCGGCTCGCTAGAATAGGAAGCTTGCGTCCAAAGGACCGCCATCCACGTGCCAGACCGCCCCAACCTGTTCCTGATCGACGGCAACAACCAGATGTACCGCGCCTACCACGCGATCCGCGGACTGACGGGACCGGACGGCAAGTCGACCAACGCGGTCTACGGGTTCGTGACGATGCTGCGCAAGCTGATCGCCGATCATCAGCCGTCGTACATCGCGGCCGCCTTCGACCTGGCCGGGCCGACCTTCCGGTCCTCGCTGTCGGCCGACTACAAGGCCAATCGGTCGCCGATGCCACCGGATCTGATCGAGCAGGTCGCGCTGGTCCACGACGCCTGTGAGGCCATGGGCGTGCGCATCCTGACCCACACCGACTACGAGGCCGACGACGTCATCGCGACCCTGGCGACGCGGGCCGTCGGTCACGGCTTCGACGCCGCCATCGTCACCGGCGACAAAGACTTTTTCCAGATGGTCGGCGGACACGTCAGGGTCTACAACCCGCGCGACGAAGGCGCGTGGTTCGACGCCGCTGCGGTCGAGGAGAAGTTCGGCGTCCGGCCCGATCAGGTCGTCGACGTGTTGGCGCTGATGGGCGACGCGATCGACAACGTCAAGGGGGTGCCGGGGATCGGCGAGAAGGGCGCGCGCGACCTGATCGCGCAGCACGGCTCGCTCGACGCGCTGCTGGAGCAGGCCACCGCCGTGCCGCAGAAGCGCTACCGCGAGGCGCTGCTCGCCCACGCCGAGGATGCCCGCCAGAGCCGCGCACTGGTGCGACTGCACTGCGACGTACCAGTCGAGGACGACATCGCCGCGCTGCGCTACGCCGGCCCCGACACGCGGCGCTGCTACGAGTTGTTCGCCCGGCTCGGCTTCAAGTCGCTGGTCACCGTCTACGCGCCGACCGCCGCCGACGTCTCGCGCAGCTACAGCACCTGCGGCGACGTCGAGGACCTGCAGGAGATCGCCGCCCGGATCCGCACCGCCGGAGGGTGCGCGCTGTCGGTGGTCACCGATGGCCGTCCGGCGCTCGAGACCAGCCTGATTGGCATCGCGCTCGGGCTCGGCGAAGGCCGCGCGACCTACGTGCCGTTGGCGCACACCTCGCTCGACGCCTGCCCGAACGTCTCCGGCCGGCTGCTGGCCGACGTGATCGGCCCGCTGCTCGCCGACCCCGCCGTCGGCAAGACCGGTCACGATCTCAAGGCAGTGACCCTGGTGCTCGAGCAGCATGGCCTGACGTTGGCCGGGATGCGCGACGACGTGATGCTGGCCAGCTACGTCCACGACGCTTCCTCTGGTGGACACGCGCTCGAGCCGCTGGCGCTCGAGCGGCTCGGGTACCGGGCGATCGACCTCGAGACGATCCGCGGCAAGGGGGTCAAGGCGCTGCGCATGCAGGACGTCGCGGTCGAGGCGATGACCACCTACGCCTGCGAACGCGCCGAGATGGCGATGCAGCTGACCGGCGACCTGCGGACCACGTTGCAGGACGAGGGCCTGACCGGGATCTACGAGGACTTCGAGCTGGCGCTGCTGCCAGTGCTGGTGGCGATCGAACGGGCCGGGATCCACGTCGACACGCGGGTGCTCGGGGCGCTGGCGGTGCGGATGGACGGCGAACTGGAGGCGCGCTCGGCGCGGATCTTCGAGATGGCCGGCACCACCTTCAACATCAACTCACCCAAGCAGTTGTCCGAGGTGCTGTTCGAGAAGATGCAGATGCCGTCGCTCAAGCGCACCGGCAAGGCGCGCACCGCGTCGACCGCGGCCGACGTGCTCGAGGAGCTCGCCGTGTCGCACGACATCGCCCGCGAGATTCTCGACTGGCGCGCGATGCAAAAACTGAAGGGCACCTACGTCGACGCGTTGCCGCACCTGGTGCACGCCTCGACCGGGCGAGTCCACACCACCTTCAACCAGGCGGTCGCCGCCACCGGACGCCTGAGCAGCAGCGACCCGAACCTGCAGAACATCCCGATCCGCACCGAACTCGGCCGCGAGATCCGCGGCGCGTTCGTCGCCGAGGACGGGCACGTGCTGATCTCGGCCGACTACTCGCAGATCGAGCTGCGGGTGCTGGCGCACCTGGCCCAGGAACAGAGCCTGATCGACGCCTTCAGCCGTGGCGACGACATCCACGACCAGACCTCGCTCAAGGTGTTCGGCACCGACAGCGGGCTGAGCCGGCACGAGCTGCGCCGACGCTCGAAGATCATCAACTACGCGCTGCTGTACGGCAAGACCGCGTTCACCCTCGCCAAGAACATCGGCGTCACCCAGCAGGCCGCGCAGGCGTTCATCGACGCATACTTTGCCGGCTATCCCTCGGTGCGCCGCTACATCGACGAGTCCATCATCCGGGCGCGCGACACCGGAGTGGTCTGCACGATGTTCGGCCGCCGCCGACGCGTGCCCGAGCTGATC
>JACDAO010000687.1 GCA_013695405.1 Acidobacteriota bacterium
CCTTTCTCTCCAAGCAGTCCTCCGCAACTATGCTCGTGCCGCTGGTCGGCCTCGTGGTCCTGCTCGGACCACCGACGGATCGACGCGCCTGGTGCCGTCGCACACTCGAGCTGCTGCCCTTCGTTGCGCTCACGGTCAGCTTTGTCACCCTGATCGCGACGCAGGAGTATCCGCGCTATGCCGCGCTGGGCTGGTACGACATCGGCGGGCACATGCTCGTGCACTGGTGGGACTATCTTCGCTGGCTCACCTTTCCGTTCGTCGCGCCCACCACCCTCCCGAGCCAGGCACAGTCGGACGTGACGCGCTGGCTCAGCCACCTCACGGCCCTCGCGTTCCTCCTGGTAGGGCTGGTGGCGGCGCGCCGCCGTCAGGCGCTGCTCGCCGCAATGGTGCTCTGGGCGCTCGTCGCCTTCATGCCGTACCTCTCCGCCACGCGGCCGATCGACCCACGCTACGCCTACCTTGCCTCGGTGCCGCTGTGCATCGCCCTCGCGCTCCTGGTGCAATCCGCGGCCGGCTGGCTTGCCCGACGGAGAGACGTGGCATGGACGCTTGGGCTCCCGATCGCCGTGACGGGGACCGTGCTGGTCGGCCTCGCGCTCACCACGCAGACGCGCGCGCGCCAGCACTGGATGCACGAGCAGGCACAGGCCTATGAGACCCTCGTCACGCAGACGCCGCGCCTCTGCGGCGCCCTGCCCGCCCGCAGCCAGATCTACCTGGCCGCCGACCCACGCCTGTGGGATCTGTTTGGCGACTTCAGTCGCATGGCGTTCAATCTGCTGTACGAGGATGTCGTCGTCGCACCGATCCCGGCTGATCAGGTGCTGTCGGCGAACCAGCCAGGGACCGCGGTGTGTATCATCCACTACAGCGACAGCGCCGGTCGCTACCTGCGGGTGGCGCCCAGCACCGCCGACCAACCCACCACCCCAGGACGCTGAGCGGCTGCCCGCCGCCGCGCGGACGCAGCGCCCCGGCGCGTCCCAGCGCCGGGCCACCGCACGCTGGTCGACGATGGACGTCACAGAGGTGAGTGCGATCCAGGGATGCTGGCGGTGTGCTCGCCGATGTCCGCCCGCGCGTCTGGCGACCGCCGCTTGTAACACATAGTTGCGTGGTACACCACGATGGCACGAAGCGCTCAGCCGTGATTCGTCTCACAAACGCTCGTTAAAGAGACGGCACGCTCGGTGCTGAGATGGGTCCGAGACTAGGGCGATCGGCCGGTTCTCCGGACCCCGCCAATATCAGACCCAAGTCTATTCCCCGCACGCCGATGGAAGAGAAACGCCGTTCTCGGACCCACGCCAGCGACGGTGATCCTTCCGACCAGGGATGTTCCGGATATCGCGAGACCTGGAAGGCGACCGCCGGCAATGAGCACTTGACCTTGGAGTCAGCTCCAAGGTTTAGGCTTGTACGAGAGGTCGGCCATGCACGCGACACAGTCGGACGGTGGCGGTCTGCGGATTGGCGTGCTGGCGGCCCGCGCCGGCACGAGCGCGGACACGGTCCGCTACTACGAGCGACTCGGCCTGCTGGGCCCGCCGCCACGCACCGCCAGCGGCTATCGCATCTACCAGGACGAGGAGCTGCGCCGCCTGCAGTTCATCCGGCGGGCGAAGCGGCTGGGCTTCTCGCTCGATGACATTCGCGGGCTGCTCGGCCTTGCTGAAGAAGGTGAATGCCGGCCGCTGCGCCGCCAGGTCGCCGAGCTGCTGCGCCGCGAGATTGTGGTCTGTGAGACCAAGCTGACCGAGATCGCCGCGTTCAAAGCAACGCTCGAGACGTACCATCAGCTGGCCGTGCAGGGCGAGAATGAGCCGGCCTGTAGCTGCGCGAGCTTCCCCGCCACCTGCGCCTGCCTCCCCATTCAGATCCAGGAGGACGGCCCATGGCGGAGATGACCATCCGCTTCGAGATGACGCTCCCCGACGGGGGCCAGGTGGGGAGCGACCCGTGCGCCTGCGGCTCCTGCCATCCAACCGCAACCGTGTACCGGGACGACCCGCGCTCCGAGCGCCACGACGGCCTGCTCGCCGAGGGGCCGTGCTGCTGTGGTCGCTTCTTCGTCGTTGCCGAGACCGACAAGGAGGCACGGGCCCGCGCCGCGGCGATGGCCGCGGTGCGGCGTGCTGACGGCCTCGCGCCGAACGACTATGACGTCCGGTTGCAGCGGGTGCCCCTGCCCTGGGACACCACCGTCGTTGCGGCGATCGCTGAGCCGCGCCCTGCAAGGAACGACGCATGACGATCGTCTCGCCCGATCAGATTCCCGGCCCAGTCGTGGTGTTGTGCGCCCACCCGGATGACATCGACATCCACGCCGGCGGCACGCTCGCCCGGCTGGTCCAGGCCGGCACGCGGGTGCATTGCGTGCTCGCCACGAGCGGCAATCGCGGCACGGCCGACCCCACCACGACCATGGAGGCGATCGCCTCGATCCGCGAGGCCGAGCAACGCGCGGCCGCGGCGGCGCTGGGAGTCACCGACCTGACCTTCCTGCGCCATGACGACGGCGACCTCATCTACGACGCGAAGCCGCTGCGGGAGGAATTGATCCGCTGCATCCGCACCACCCGGCCGCGGACGGTGATCACGCATGACCCGTTCCCTGGCAACGGCTCCCAGGACGCCTGCTCGATCTACCCCGACCACCTCACGGTCGGCGCCACGGCGTTTCAGGCCGCCTTCGTCTGCGCGCCGGGGCCGCTCTTCCATCCCGAGCACCTGACCATGGGCCTGACGCCGCACAAACCGGAGGCGATCTACTGCATTATGTCGAGCCAGCCCGACACCGTCGTCGATATCACCCCCGTCTGGTCCCAGAAGTGGGCGGCGATTGAGCAGCACCGCAGTCAAGGCCGGCACCTGCCGGGCATGGAAACCTTCTTCCGCACCATCGCGCGCGAGGCCGGCGCGATCGCCGGCCTCGGCTTGGCCGAAGGCTTCCGGATCCTGCTGCCGACATGATGCTCCCGCCGCACGCATCGATGGCGGTGCGGCCGTGGGCGCTCGTGGCGGTGCTGGCCGGTACCTTCATGGCCGGCCTCGACACCTACATCGTCAACCTGGCGCTGCCGACGATCGCGCGGGTGCTGGGGGTGGATATTGGCCTCATCCAGTGGGTTGTCCTCGCCTACCTGCTCGCGATCACCGGGCTGGTCGTCACGGCCGGTCGAGCGGCCGACCTGTGGGGGACCAAACCAATCTTCCTTACGGGACTCCTCACGTTTACGGCCGGCTCCGCGCTCGGGGGCCTGGCGCCGGGCATCTGGTGGCTGATCGCCGCGCGTGCCGTCCAGGGCGTGGGGGCGGCGCTGATGCTCGCCGCCGGCCAAGCGATCGTCGCTGACCTGTTTGGTGAGGGCGAGCGCGGGCGGGCGTTGGCCTGGCTGCACGTGGCCGCCTCGGTCGGCTTCGCCGCCGGCCCCACGCTCGGCGGCGTCCTGGTCGAGCACCTCGGCTGGCGGGCCGTCTTCGTCGTGAATCTGCCGGTCGGCGTGGTAACTTCCATCGCGGCGGCACGGGTCCTACCATGGTTTTGCCGGCGGGCGGGGGAAACCTTCGACATACCCGGCGCCGTGACCTTGACGTCGGGCCTGCTGGCACTGGTGCTCGGGCTGAGCCGCGCGCCGACCGTCGGCTGGGGTTCTGTCGAGGTCGTCGGCCTGCTGCTGACGGGGGCCGTTCTCCTCTCGGTCTTTATGCTCGTCGAGGTGCGGTCCCGCCAGCCGATCGTAGACCTCACCCTCTTCCGGCGCTGGCCCTTCACCGCCGGCCTGCTCGCCGCCTTTCTGACCTTTGTGGCACTCGCCGCGAACATGTTCCTCGTCCCCTTCCTGCTCCAGCAGCTGATGCTGCTACCTGCCACACGGGCGGGCCTCGTCATGATCGCCGCCCCACTCAGCATCCTATGGGTCGCGCCGCTCTCCGGCCGGCTCGCCGACCGGCTGGGCGCGCGGCTGCCAGCGACGGTCGGCCTGGCCCTCGTGATGGTCGCCATCCTCCTCCTCGCCCTCGCCGCCGTCCGGTCAGGGACAACGCCGCTGATGGTGGCGGCGATCCTGGCGCTCTACGGCGTGGGCACAGGGCTCTTCCAGGCGCCCAACAACAGCGCCGTCCTCGGCGCCGTCCCACAGGAGCGGCGGGGCGTCGCGTCGGGGACGCTGGTGACGATGCGCCAGCTCGGCCAGGTTGTCGGCATCACCGTGGCTGGTGCCTTGTGGACCAGCCGCCGCGACCAGTACAGCGCGGTATTCCCGCCGCAGGAGGCCCTCGCCCTCGGCTTCCGCGACGCCTTCCTCGGACTGGCCATGGTTGCCGCCGCGGCCGCGGTCGTATCGTGGACGCGCGAGCCGAAGGCCGGGCGACGCGCGGCCGGATTGAAGCCGCAGGTGGGGCGGCCATGACCAGCGAGCCGACGCGATCACGGCAGCACCCGGATACCCCGAGCCGTGAGGCGATCCACGCCGAGTTCGAGACGGCGCGCGCGACCTTCCATGCGGCGCTCCGCTCGCTGGGCGAGGCCGGCTGGCGGCGCAAGAGTGCCAATCCCGCGTGGACGAACGCCGAAGTACTCGCGCATGCGGCCGGCTATCTCACGCTCTTGCCTCGATTTGTGTCGGGCGCCCGCAAGGGGAAAGGATTTCCGCGGCCGCCGCTGCTCGCCTCCCGCTGGCTGAGCATCTGGCTCGCGCGCTGGGCCGCCCGCAACACGACACCGCGGTCACTCGCCCGCACGTATGAGGCGGGCCACGCGACCGCACTCATCCTGCTCGCGGGGATTCGGGATGACGAATGGCACAACGGCGCGACCTTCCCCAGCGGCTATCAGACGGTCGAGTCGTTCTTTCGGATCCACGCCCGCCATGTCGCGGAGCATGCTGCCCAGCTGCGGGTATCCTCACCGGACTCGGCGGGGAACCGGTGACGGCGGTCATCGCCGACGTAGCAGGCGACCTCCAGGAGAGCCATCGCCACCACGCACCAGGCGTTCATCGCCACCCTCGATGCCACCCTCCGTTGAAAATTCGACACGCCGCTGGCTCCGCGCATGAGATGGCGAGCTTTGGGACGATGAGGGGCAGCACGGCTGCCCGAAGGAGTCCCCGATGCTCGGCCCGCCCAAGCTGCGCTGCCTCGACCAGCCCATCGGCCGCCCAGGAGCCCAGGCCCGCTCCATGACGGATGCCCTCCATCAGATCGACAGGGAATCACTGGACCCACACGTCACCGCCGCGCTGCGCTGGTG
>JACDAO010000168.1 GCA_013695405.1 Acidobacteriota bacterium
CACCCACAACAGCTACCACATCGCGCCGCCGCCGGGGGTACTCGCGTCGATCGGCCCGCGCGGAGCCGCGCTCGAGTACACCCACCGGCCACTGGCCGAGCAGCTCGATCTCGGGATGCGCCAGTTCGAGCTGGACGTGTTCGGCGACCCGGACGGTGGCCGCTACGCCACGCCGGCCGCGCTGCACGCGGCGCCGGAGATTCCGCCGGTGGCCGCCGAGATGCGGGCGCCCGGTCTCAAGGTGCTGCACATCCAGGACGTCGACGTACGGAGCACATGCGTGACGTTCGTTGCGTGCCTCACCGCGATCCGCGACTGGTCACGCGCGCACCCGCGTCATGTGCCGATCCTGGTGCTGGTCGAAGCCAAGGACAGCGTCCCGCGCGGTGCCGGCGGCACGCCGGCCGCTCCGCCGCTGCGGTTCGGCACCAGGGAATTGCTGACCATCGATGCCGAGATCCGCACGGTCTTCGATGACGATCAGCTGATCACGCCGGACCGTGTTCGCGACGGTCGCTCGACGCTCGTCGACGCGGTGCGATCGAGCGGCTGGCCCCTGCTGCGCGACGCGCGCGGCAAGGTGCTGTTTGCGCTCGACAACACCGAGGATCACCGGCTGCGCTACCTGGAGGGGGCGCCGTCGCTCGAAGGACGGATGCTGTTCGTCAGCTCGCCGGCCGGAGAGCCGTCGGCAGCCTTCCTGAAGATGAACGACGCGCTGGGCGAGGGTGAGGCGCGGATCCGCGAGATGGTCCGCGCGGGCTACCTGGTGCGCACGCGCGCGGACGAGCCGACCATCGAGGCCCGCAGCGGCGACACCACTCGCCGCGATCACGCGCTACGGTCAGGCGCGCAGTACGTCAGCACCGACTATCCGGAAGCCAGTCCTTTCGGATCGGGGTATCTCGCGAGACTGCCGGACGCGGCCGGGTCGCCAGCCCGCTGCAACCCGGTCAACGCCGCGGCGGGATGCCGTCACGACTGGCTCGAGCCCGAGCGTCGGCCCTGACCGGTGACCAGGACGGGATCATGTCGCCCACCCCGGACACACACGCGGTCGAGCAAACGCCGGGCCCGTCGCCGCCGCTGAAGTGGGCCGGCGGCAAGCGCTGGCAGCTGCCGTACCTCGCGCCGCGGTGGGCGCCACACGTTGCGCGGCGGCTGGTCGAGCCGTTCTGTGGCGGCCTGGCGGTGGCGCTCGGCCTCAAGCCCGCGCGCGCAGTCCTGAACGACATCAATCCGCACCTGATCTCGTTCTACACCTGGCTCGGTCGCGGCCTGACGATCACCATCCCGCTCGAGAACGACGAGACGCTGTACTACGAGCATCGCGCCCGCTTCAACGCGCTGCTGGCGACGCAGCAGGGCGACACTGCCGAGGCCGCCAGCCTGTTCTACTTTCTCAATCGCACGGGCTACAACGGCCTCTGCCGATTCAACCGGTCGGGGCAGTTCAATGTCCCGTTCGGCTCGTACACGCGCATCACGTACGTTCGCGACTTCTCGCGGTACGCGGCGGCGTTTGCCGACTGGCACTTCACCGTCGGCGACTTCGCGGCCATTGCGCTCGGGCCGACCGACTTCGTCTACGCGGATCCCCCCTACGACGTCGAGTTCACGCAGTACTCGCAGGGCGGATTCGGCTGGCACGACCAGGTCCGCACGGCCGAGTGGCTGTCGCGCCACGGTGGACCCGTGATGCTGGTGAACCAGGCGACCTCGCGGATCACGGACCTCTATGAAGGCCTCGGCTACCGCGTCAGCTACCTGCACGCGCCACGGCGGATAGCATGCACCGGTGACCGCACGCCGGCGCGCGAGATCGTCGCCACCCGCAACCTGTGAGGGTGTCGGGCTCCGGAATCCGTCCGCTCACGCTAGACTGCGACCACGATGCGCACGTCTTCCACACGCGTCCTGCTCACCGCGAGACTCCTGTCGGCAGGCCTCGTCCTGGCCGTCTGCAGCGGTGGCACTCCCGCGTGGGCCCAGAGCAAGGCCGGCGTGGCGGGGACGGGCGGCGTCCGCCTGCGTGCCATCGGCGCAGATGCGCGGGGTGGCCGTGCCGCGGCAATCGTGGTCGACGAGGGCGCACTCGTGCATTCGGCGCTCCTGTACCCGGTGGATGCCCAGGGCCGGCTGCAGGGCGGCAGTGACGCCTACGCCCAGGCAACGCACGTGCTGGGCAGCCTCGACACGGCGCTTCGGGCGGCAGGCACCGGGCTCGACCGGATTGCGCGCCTGCACGTGTACGTCGCGCACGCGTCGGTCACGGCGGCCGTCGACCGGTTGCTCGCCGAGCGCTTCACCGGCGCCGCCCCAGCGGCTGTGACGATCGTCGAGTCGCGCATGCCGCGTGCCGGCGTGCTCGTGGCGATGGACGCCGTGGCCGCGACGGCGCGCCGCCAACCCCCCGGCG
>JACDAO010000179.1 GCA_013695405.1 Acidobacteriota bacterium
CGCTGAACCCGATGTCGTCGCGCCCGAAGAACCGCTCGAGCACACGCGTCGCGGACGCGCCGATACACGCCATATTACCGGGGTAAGTGGGATACGGGGGGTTGGCGATGAGCGCGGTCCATCCCGGGTCTGGCTCGGTGGCAGGGTTGCCATCGCGCTCGGCCTGGCGGATCGCCGCAACCGGACGCCAGAGGCCATACAGGAACTTCCCGGTCGAGGACACCAGCACCGCGTCGTGCACCGCCATCGCAACGAGCGAATACAAGCGTGCTGTTTCGAGTCCGCTCAACCCCCGCGTGCGCGCGAGGTCGCGGACAAGATTGCTGTACACGACGGACGGGCCCGTTCGCGTTCCAACCATGGCCCACAGGTGCGCCACGGCAGTCTGATCCTCGGTGCGGGTGGTGCTGTTGACGGCGCCGATGACCTTGACCTCGTTGAGGTCGGCGGCGTAGCGCGCGCTCGTCATCGCCGGCGGTGGTTCGACCAGAAACTGGCGCGCGTTGCCGATCACGAAACTCTGGACATCCGGGTAGTGCGTCAAGGCGGCCGTCTGCGGGGGCGTCGGCTGCCAATATCCGGGCATGCTGGGAAGGATGTACAAAGGCGGGACTCGGTTCCAGCCATCTGCGCTGCGCAGCTCCAGAATCGCGCGCGCGGCCGCGGCCCCGACGTGCGAGCCTTCGCGCGCCGCATCGCCACCGACGCGCGCCATCGTCGTGTTCAGCGCGGCTTCGAAGATCGCCCGCTGGCTCGGGTACATCGCCAGGAGCACGTCGTGCGCGGCCTGTGCGGCGGCCGCCTCCCGCGACGCGTTTGGCTCCGCGTGCGCCTTGACGGCGTACGGTGTGTACACGAAATCTATCGAATTGAGCGCATCGAACATCGCGATGTGCACGATGGCGAACGGGCGTGTGAAGAAGATGGTCGGCGACTGGGCACCAGGCGTCGCCTGCGCGGCCTGCCAGATGCGATTCCATTCGATGACGACCTCGGCGTCTTGCGCACGGGCAGTGTTCGGGACGCTGACGACCGTCAGCAGTATGGCGAACGTGGTGATCCATCGCTTCTGGAGTGGCTGCATGTGAACTCCTCAATCCGTGGGGTCATCGCCAGTCGGCGATTGGTTGATGGTTTGCGGGATCGAACTCACCGACGGACCAGCTCGATGTCGAATATCGTGTCGCCGTCGATCAGCACCTCTCTCCAGCCAGGTCCCTGACGCACCGCGGGTAACCCGGGCGGATCTTGGAAGTCTTTGTTGTAGTAACCCACGGCGATGGGGGTGGGCACTCCGGCGGCGACCCACACGCCGCCGCCCCTCGCGCGATCGCCCGAGAAGTGATAGAACCCATTGTCGTCGGCGGTCGCGAATGTGTGAGTCTCCTCGCCGCACGGCTCACAGTAGACGATGGCCCCTGCAATCGGCGTCCGCCCCGTCGGTGTCAATTCGTAGACGACGCCTGACAAGCTCACGCCCTTCAAGGTCAGCGTTGCAGCGCCGAAGCCCGGCGCGGGAGGGAGGGGCACATTGGGCGGGGTCGTTGTGGTCGGCGACGTGGGGAACGGCGTTCCGCCGTGACACGCGCACATGGAAAGGGCCAGGACTATAGCAACGAATACACGCATGGTCTGCTCCAGTGGGCCCCTCAGCCGGTGAGAATGAAGGCCGGGTGTAAGATAGCGAGCGGCGCGACAGGAAGTCTCAGGAGATTCCCGGCTATTTCGCGGGTTTTTCGCAGGGGGCCGTCGTGAGGATTCGCTTCGGCCCGTTCGCCGCCGACCTCGACACCAGGCAACTGACACGCGATGGGCTCGAGGTACATCTCGTGCCCAAGGCGTTCGAGCTGTTGGTCACGCTTGCGCGCGAGCGTCCGAAAGTGCTGTCGAAATCCGCGCTGCTGGAACGTCTGTGGCCCGAGACGTTCGTCTCGGAGGGCAATCTTTCGAACCTCATCGCAGACATTCGGGAGGCGCTCGGCGACCGTGTCAGCGCGCCGAGGTGGGTGCGAACGGCCCACGGATACGGCTACGCATTCTGCGGTGACGCGACGACGGAACCTGAGGCGCACGACGGTCCGACCGACCGCGCGCCCTGCTGGCTCGAATGGGGCACGCGGCGCTTCCGCCTCTCGGTCGGTGAACACATCATCGGGCGCGATCCCGACGCCGAGATCAGGCTGGACGAGTCCATGGTCTCGCGCCACCACGCGCGGCTCATCGTCACAGAGGCCCGCGCCCTGCTCGACGATCTCGGCAGCAAGAACGGAACGCTTCACTCGGGATCACAGGTCACAACGCCGGTAGAGCTCGCCGATGGCGATGCCATCCGCATCGGGTCGCGGCTGCTTACGTTCCACACACGCGCTCGGTCACGCTCAACTGTCACGCAAGCGGAGGGCACGCGCTAGCCGGGCGCCACGATGTCGCTGCCTGCCGGCGCGGTGATCGGCCCCTACGAAGTCGTCGGCTGGCTTGGCGCCGGCGGCATGGGCGAGGTCTATCGCGCGCGCGACGCCCGGCTCGATCGCGACGTGGCAATCAAGCTGGTCGCGGGGCCGAGCGTGCCGGAGTCGAGTCGAGTCGATCGGTTTACGCAGGAGGCGCGCGCCGCAGGCCAACTCAATCACCCAAACATCCTCGTCGTCTACGACATCGGCACGCACGACGGCCTTCCCTACATCGTCTCCGAACTGCTGGACGGTGAGTCGCTCCGGCGCCGCATCGAGGGCGGCGCTCTTGCAACGCGCAAGGCGGTCGACTACGCGCGCCAGATCGCCGAGGGGCTCGCCGCCGCGCATGACAAGGGGATCGTGCACCGCGACTTGAAGCCGGACAACCTGTTCATCACCACCGAAGGCCGCGTCAAGATTCTGGATTTCGGGCTCGCGAAGCTGACGCTGGCCGTCGAGGGCCCTGCCAAGAACCCGACCGAGGATACAGAGGTCGGCGCGGTGCTGGGCACAGTAGGTTACATGTCTCCGGAGCAGGTGCGCGGCGAGCACGTGGACCCACGGTCCGATCTCTTCAGCTTCGGGGTGATCTTCCACGAGATGCTGACGGGGCATCGCGCGTTCACGCGTGCAACGGCAGCCGATACGATGGCGGCCATCCTGAAAGAAGAACCGTCGGCCGCGCTGTCGGGCGTCGCGCCACAGGCACTCGAGCGGATCGTCATGCGTTGCCTGGAAAAAACCCGCGAAGCACGCTTCCAGTCCGCGCGCGATCTGGCATTCGGGCTAGAGGGACTCTCGGACACACCAGCTCCTGCGGCACGACGTCCCAATCCGCCACGTCCTAGCCGCCAACGACCGTGGGCCTGGCTCGCGCTTGGTGCCATCCTCAGCGTGATTGCGCTCGTGCTCGTCGCGTGGACACCATGGCGAGGTGTCACGCCACCCGTGCCGCTACGCCTCAGCGCACAGTTGGGTGC
>JACDAO010000217.1 GCA_013695405.1 Acidobacteriota bacterium
GTCCTGGCGGGCGACCCACGCCTTCAGTCCCGCCACCGACAGCGCGCCGGCCGGCTCCATGATCGTGCGGGTGTCGTCGAACACGTCCTTGATCGCCGCGCAGATGGCGTCGTTGTCGACCAGCACCATCTCGTCGACGCTGTCGCGGGCGATCGCGAAGGGGTGTACCCCGACCTCGCGCACGGCCACGCCATCGGCGAACAGCCCGACCCGTTCGAGCACGACCCGCCGGCCCGCGGTCAGCGATCGGGCCATCGCATCGGCGTCGACCGGCTCGACCCCGATCATCCTGACGTCGGGCATCACCGCCTTGACGTAGCCGGCGATGCCGGCAATCAGCCCACCGCCGCCGACCGGGACGAAGATTGCGCCGAGCGCGCCGGGGCGCTGCCGCACGATCTCGTCGCCGACGGTACCCTGCCCGGCGATCACCAGCGGGTCGTCGAACGGGTGGACGAAGGTCGCGCCGGAGCGCGCCGCTTCGTCGATCGCGAATGCATACGCGTCGCCGTAGGTGTCGCCTTCGAGCACCACCTCGGCACCGCGGCCGCGCACCGCCTCGACCTTGATTTCGGGCGTGGTCCGCGGCATGACGATGCGGGCGTGCAGGCCGAGGAACTGCGCCGACATCGCCACGCCCTGGGCGTGGTTGCCGGCGCTGGCGGCAATCACCCCGCGGCTGCGCTCCTCGGCGGTCAGCCGCACCATGCGGTTGTAGGCGCCACGAATCTTGAAGCTGAAGACCGGCTGCAGGTCCTCGCGCTTGAGCAGCACCGAGACGCCGAGGCGCGACGACAGGCGCGGCGCGGCGTCGAGTGGCGTCTCGCGGGCCACGTCGTAGACCCGGCTGGTCAGGATGTCACGGAGCAGGACGTCGAACGGCACAGCACGGACTGTATGCGGCGGCACCACGGGTCGGCAAGCCATGCGAAGACCACAAACTGGCCAGGCGACGACCGCCGTAGCGGCCGGACTTGTCCGGCCGGATCATCGGTTGCCGCTATGATGAGGCCCGAAAAGGAGTCCTCATGAAGCCCTCCACGGTATTCCTCGGCGAGATGACCAATCCCGAACTCGAGCAGTTCCTGACCACCCACCACACCGTCATCATCCCCGTCGGCGCCACCGAGCAGCACGGCCCGCATTCACCCCTGGCCACCGACGTACTGGTGCCGCAGGAGATCGCCCGGCGTATTGCGCCGACGGTCGGCGCGGTGGTCGCGCCGCCGCTGGCCTACACGCTCAGCTACCCGCACGTCGGCTTCACTGGCCTGGTTCACCTGCGCATTCCGACCTTCATGGCGGTGATCGAGGACCTCTGCGTCAGCTTTGCGACGATGGGGATGAAGCGAATCGTCTTCCTGAACGGCCACTACGACAACACGTACGCCATTGCCTACGCGTGCGCGATGGCCGCCGACAAGATCGGCAAGGACGTCAAGGCGTTCCCGGTCAACTACTGGGATGGCATCCCGCCGGAGGTCGCCTCGCAGTGGTCGGGGCTGAAGAAGGGCCTGCACGCCCACACCGCCGAAGTCTCGGTGATCATGGCGATCAACCCGGACCTGGTCGACAAGGACCAGCTGAACGCCGAGTTCCCGCCGTTCCCCGACTACACCATCGCCAATATTGGGGCGGTGCACACGGCGTTCTTCTTCACCTCGCCCGGGTCGGTGCACTGGGCGACCAAGTCGGGCACCTGGGGCGAGGCTCGCGACTCGACGCCCGAGAAGGGTGAGGAGTACCTGAAGATCTGCGAGAAGTCGACGCTCGACGTCCTCCACAACATCGAGTTGACCTTCGCGGCGATGCCACCACGGCAATGAGGGCGCAGGGCGCAGGCGTCGTCGGCGTAGGCGCGCCGGTCGGCGTAGGCGCGCCGCCGGCGTAGGCGCCGGACTTGTCCGGCGCATCGGCGCAGCCTGAAGCCTGCAGCCCGAAGCCCGTAGCCCTGGGCCCTCATGCCCTCATGCTTCCCAGGGCAGACCGGGGCGGCCGAAATGGCCGTAATTGGTGGTCTGGCGGTAGATTGGGCGCAGCAGGTCGAGCGTGCGGATGATGCCGGCGGGGCGCATGTCGAAGGTCTGGCGGACGAAGTCCTCGGCGGCCTGATTGTCGCCGGTGCCGTAGGTGTCGACCAACAGCGAGGTCGGCTCCGCGACGCCGATCGCGTAGGAGAACTGCACTTCGCAGCGCTTGGCCAGACCAGCCTTGACGACTTCACGGGCGACGTAGCGGCCGAAGTAGGCGGCGCTGCGATCGACCTTGGAGGGGTCCTTGCCGCTGAAGGCGCCGCCGCCATGCCGGGCCGCGCCACCGTACGAGTCGACGATGATCTTCCGGCCGGTGACGCCGGCGTCGGCCGACGGTCCGCCGTGCGCGAAGCTGCCCGACGGGTTGACGAGGAACAGGTCGGCGGCCGGTGACCAGTCGCCGAGCACCCGCGGCGCCAGTTCCTCGATGACGTACGCCTTGACCTCGTCCTGACGTGCCTGTGCGACGTGCTGGGTCGACACCACCACGCGCTCGATCCGCACCGGGGCGCCGTGCTCGTACAACACCGAGACCTGGCTCTTGCTGTCGGGACGAATCCAGCGGTAGGCGCCACCCTTCTTGCGGTCCTCGGCCAGCCCGCGGGTCAGGCGGTGCGCGAGCAACACCGGCAGCGGCATCAGCTCGGGGCTCTCGTCGCTGGCGTACCCGAACATCAGGCCCTGATCGCCGGCGCCCTGCTCCTCGGCGCGGCTCTTGTCGACCACGCTGGCGTTGATTTCCTTGGACTGCGCGGTGACCTTCTGCAGCACCGTCACGCCGTCGGCGTTGAACACCTCGCCCGGCCAGTCGTAGCCGATCTCGCGAATCGCCTGCCGTGCTGTGGCTTCGAAGTCCAGACCGGTCGCGCCGGTGGTGATCTCACCGGCCAGCACGACGAGGTCCTCCTTGACCAGGGTCTCCAGGGCCACTTTGGAGGTGGGGTCCTGCGACAGGCAGGCGTCGAGGACCGAGTCGGAGATGTAGTCGGCCACTTTGTCCGGGTGACCTTCCGATACGGACTCCGACGTGAGAACGAAACGGGTCATGCGGGGCTATTCCTTGCGTGATGCTGTTGCGTTATGGCCGGAGCGTCGCCGTGCCAGCCCTTCACGGCTCTGGCGAGTTCAGCTCACCCGGCGCAGCACGCCATCGGAGTTGACGCCGTCCAGGATGCCGTCCCGGCGGTGGCGCGCCTCGAGCAGATCGTCGGTCTTGAGCGAATGACGAATCCGCTCCTGACGCCA
>JACDAO010000219.1 GCA_013695405.1 Acidobacteriota bacterium
GGCCGCGCGCCACGCGCCACCGGCCGCACCGGCGCCGTGACCGGGACCGCGCGGTCGCCGCCGGCCTGCCAGTAGATCACTACGGCCAGCATCGCGAGCAGCCCGAGCAGCAGCGGCACGCGCTTGCGCTGTTCAGCGGTCATCGCCGGCCTTGTAGTACGTGGCCAGCACCAGCGTCGCCTCGAGCGGTTCGGCCGGATCGTCGCTCTGCCCGACACTCACCTGGCGGATGACGACGAACTCCGGGCCGGTCTCGACGCGGTACAGGAAGTCGCGCAGCTTGCGGTAGTCGCCGAAGACGCTGGTCGTCAGCGTCGCGCGCGTCAGCACGCCCTTCTCCACCGCTTCCTGTGCGAACGCGCGCCGGTCGTAGGTCAGGCTCGCCTCGCGCGCCACCTGCGCCATCCGCAGGAACGTCACCTGCCGCGCCGCCGGCTGGTTGGCGGGCAAGATCTCGCGGTAGAAGCGATCGAGATCGGTCGAGGCACGCTGCGTGCCGGATGCGGTCAACCGCGCCGTCTCGAGATCGCGCGCCGCGGTGGTCGCCCCGAGCGAGGCGACCGTGGCGCGCTGCGTCAAGGTCTGGACCCGGGCGCCGAGCGGTCCAAGCACCAGCGCCAGCACCAGCAGGTTGGCCGCCGCCAGCACGGCAAGCGTGACCACCAGCAACCGGCGGTCGGCAAACAAGCGGGAGGCCGAGACCATCTAGGGCCCCCCCCTGCCGCGGGCCGATCGGGACGGGCCGGCGCCCGCTGGCACGGGCGACGCGACGGTCGCCGACGTGCCTGGCCCGAGATAGCGGCCCTCGCAGACCACGTTGATCGTGCCGTCCTCCACCGCCTGCTCCTCGACCGACTGCAGATCGGCGAACGCGCCTGCCGCCTCTAGTCGATCCATGAAGACGCCGACCGGCTCGACCCGCCGCGCGTTGACCACGATTCGCACGACCAGCGTGCCGCGGTCGGTCGACGGGCTCACCGACCGCAGCCGGATGTCGGCGGGAATCGTTCGCTCGATGACGTTGAACAAGCCGGTCCACGAGAACGTGCGCTCGTCGATCACGGCATTGGCCTCGCGCGTGGCCTCGACGGTCGAGGCCAGCACCTTCGGATCGATCCGTCCACGCACCCGCTCGGCCTCGCGTCGCAGCGATGCCGCCCGCGCCTCGTCGGCCGCGATGCGCTGCCACAGCACCCGTTGTTCGCTGGTCAGCGACAGGAAGCTCCAGGTGGTGAACACCGACAGCGCCGCCAGGGCCAACGCCAGACCGAGCAGCAGCGCCTGGGCAGCCCGCTCGTTGTAGAACGGCCGGGTCGAAAGGTTGCCGCGGAGCATTACGGATGGCCCTCGCGCAGCACCAGGCCGGCCGGCGCGACCACCTGACTCAGCACTTGGTCGGTCGCGCCGATCCGGTCGCCGAAGGTGGCCACGCCCGCCAGCGTCAGCGCCGTCACCCGGGCGTCCAGGCGGCTCTCGATCTCGCGCACCAGCGCGGCCCGGTCGGCGACGTCACTGCCGCCGGCCAGCAGCACCCGGCTGAACCCCTGCCCGGTCAGGCGGTCCTCGTAGAACATGCGCGTCTGGTGGACGACGTCGGGCACCGGCTCGTCGGCGTCGGCCCGGCGGGTCCGGAAGAAGATGATCTCGCCGTTCCGCACGATGACGATCGAGGCGTAGCCAGGCGTCACGTGGACCAGCAGCCAGTCGCCCGGCGGCGGTTGGCTCGCCGCATCGGCCAGCAGCACCACGTTGACGACGTTGAAGGTCGACAAGTCGACCGCGCCCGCGTGCAGTCCGGCGGCGGCGCACACCCCTTCGTACTCCTCGACGATGGCGCGGCGCATCGCGGCGACGGCAAAGGTCGCACCGGCGCCGGTGACCGGGCCGCCAGCCCACGACACCTGGGCCTGCTCGAGCGGGAACGGCACCGTCTTGCGCAGTTGCAGGCGAATCAGCTGCTCGAGGTCCCGCGGGCTCGATGGCACCTGCTCGAACGGCAACAGCGAGACCTTGGCGGCGGTGTCCGGAATGACCAGCGCGACCCGGCGCTGACGACCGCCGACCTGATCGACCACCTCGCGCACCGCCCGCACCGCCTGCTCACGACCGGGGATGTTGGCGGCGGTCAGCGATGGCAGGATCGCGCCTGGCGGCAACGGCACGCTCGCCGACGCACGAATCAGCGGCGGCGTGGCATGCCGATCGATGAGCACCGCCGTGACGCGGTGCGCATCGAGTTCCAGCCCGAGGGTCGGCGACGGGGTCTGCAGCCAGGCAGGCAGGGGCGACATGAGGTCAGTCGACGAAGGTCACCTTGTTGATCTCGCGCAGCGTGGTCTCGCCCGAGAGCACGCGCGACACCGCCGACTCGCGCAGAAAGCGCATCCCTTCGTCGCGCACCGCGCGCTTGATCTCGGAGTTCGGCCGGCGCGCCAGAATCATGTCACGGATGCCGTCAGTCAGGTCGAGCAGCTCGCAGATCGCCATGCGTCCGCGATAGCCGGTGCCGCCGCATTCCAGGCAGCCACTGCCCTCGTAGAAGGTGTGGGTGTGGGCCAGCGACGGATCCATCGCCGCCTCGATCAACTGCGCCTCGGTGACCGTGCTCGGACGCTTGCAGTCCTCGCAGATCTTGCGCACCAGCCGCTGCGCCAGCACGCAGTTGAGCGCCGAGACGAACTGGTACGCCTCGACGCCCATGTTGAGGAAGCGCCCGAGCACGTCCAGCACGTTGTTGGCGTGAACCGTGGTGAACACCAGGTGGCCGGTCAGCGCCGAGTTGATGGCGATCTGTGCAGTCTCGGCGTCGCGGATCTCGCCGACCATGATCTTGTCGGGGTCATGCCGCAGGATGCTCCGCAGCCCGCGCGCGAAGGTCAGGCCCTTCTTCTCGTTGATCGGGATCTGGACGATGCCGCGCAGCTGGTACTCGACCGGGTCCTCGATCGTGACGATCTTGTCCTCGGTCGACTTGATCTCCGAGAGCGCCGCATAGAGCGTGGTGGTCTTGCCCGACCCGGTCGGCCCGGTCACCAGCACCATCCCGTACGGCTCGCGGATGTACTTGCGGAAGCGACGCAGTTCCTCGTCGGGGAAGCCGAGGATGTCGAGACGCAGCTCGCGGAACTGCTCGCTGATCGACTCCTTGTCGAGGATCCGGATGACCGCGTCCTCGCCGTGCGCGCTGGGCATCACCGAGACCCGGAAGTCGATCGTCTTGCCGCGCATCCGGAGCTTGAAGCGACCGTCCTGCGGCACCCGCTTCTCGGCGATGTCCAGTTCGGCCATGACCTTGATGCGCGAGATGATCGGACCGGCGAAGCGGCGATCGATCGGGCGCATCGCCGGTTGCAGCACGCCGTCGATCCGGTACTTGACGACCACCGCGTCGTCCTGGGTCTCGATGTGGATGTCGCTGGCGCGCCGTTGCAGCGCGGCGTAGACGGTCGAGTCGATCAGCTTGATGATCGGGCTGATGTCGCTGGTCAGTTTCTCGACCGAGAGCGATTCCTCGCCGCTGTCGTCTTCCTTGAGCAGCTGCAGCTGAAAGCTCTCGGTGGCGTCCTCGAGTACGCGCTGACTGCTCTCGCTCTTCTTGAGCATCGCCTGGATCGCGGAGGACGGTCCGACGGTGACCTTGAGCCGGGTGCCGAGCAGCTGCGACAGCTCGTCGATCATCATCAGGTCGGTCGGGTCGGACACGACGATGACCAGGGTGTCGCCGTCGCGGCGGTGCGGCACGAAGCCGTAGCGCAGCATGACGTCGGCCGGGATCGAGCGGAACAGATCGTTGTCGAGATGGAATGCGTCCATGTCGACGAATTCCAGCCGGTAGCGCTCGGCCAGGCGACGGGCGTCGTCACGCTCACGGGCCGCGTTACCGCCGTTGCCCGGCCGGGTCGAGATCGGCGGACGCAGGTCGTCGACGGCCGGCAGGTCGGGCAGCGGCAGGGCCAGCGTGTCGGGAGTGGGGGGCGGCAGGGTGCTCACGCGATCGGTTCCTCGGGTCAGCCGCCCTAGCTCAGGGCAGACGAGAGCTGGAAGACCGGCAGGTACAGCGCGATCAGCAGCGCGGCGATGACGATGCCCATCACCACGAGCAAGGTCGGCTCGATCAGCAACAGGAAGCGGCTCAGCTTCGTTTCGATGTCCTCGTCGTAGAAATCGGCAATCGCGTTGAGCATGTCCTGGAGCGCGCCGGTCGCCTCGCCAACTTCGACCATCCGTACTGAGACGTCCGGGAACTCCCCTTTGGCGTGCATCGCCGACGACAGCGGCTGGCCTTCACGCACCTGCCGGGTGATGTCGGCCATCTGGGCGGCGATGTGGCGGTTGGACACCGAGCGGCTGGCGACATCGAGCGCGGTCACCAGCGGGATGCCGCCGCCGAGCAGCGTTGCCAAGGTCCGGCTCAACTGCGAGATCGCGAACTCGCGCGCCAGGCCGCCGAGTCCGGGCAGGCGCAGGCTGACGCGATCGAGACGCTGGCGCTGCCCCGGCTGGCGCAGCAGCCAGCGCACGAAGAACCCGCCACCGACCAGGGACAGGGACAGCAGCAGGACGTTCAGGCGCACCGCGTCCGAGATTGCGACAATCACCCGCGTCGCCCACGGCAACTCCGCGTCGAAGCCGGCGTAGAACGCGCTGAACTCCGGCACCACCCGCACGACGATGATCGCGACCACGCCGATCGACAGCAGGGTCAGGACGGCGGGATAGACCAGCGCCGAGACGACGCGGCGACGCACCGCCGCCATCACCTGGACGTACGAGACGTAGCGGCGCAGCACCTGCTCGAGGCTGCCGCTGCGCTCGCCAGCGAGCAGGGACGCCGTGTAGATAGGGGTGACGTGCTGCGGGTGGGCCTCAAAGGCGTCCGACAGCGCCGTGCCCGAGCGGACCTTCTCGTGGACGTCGTCGAGCAGCCCCTTCATGACCGGATTCGGCACGTTGCGCCGCAACATGTCGAGCGACTGCACCAGCGGCATCCCTGCCTTGAGCAGAGTGGCCAGTTGCTGGTTGAAGACCAGGAACTCATGCACCTTGATGCGACCGCGTGGCGCCAGGCCGCCGAGTCCGGGCAGCATCCGGCGGGCCGATCGCACCTCGAGGACATAGAGCCCGCGTTCCTCGAGATCACGGCGCAGCGCCGTCTCGCTGTCGGCGGCGTACACCCCTTCGCTGATTTGCCCGGATGCGCTGGCGAGACGGCAGCGGAACTCCATCGTTCAGGGCAGTCCGGCCAGCAGCACCACCTGCCGCACGTAGGCCTGGGTCTCGCGGTACGGCGGAATGCCCCGGAACTTCTCGACTGTGGCAGCGCCGGCGTTGTATGCGGCGATGGCCAGCCGGAGATCGAACCGGTCGAGCAGGCGGCGGAGGTGGCGGACACCGCCGTCGATGTTGGCGGCTGGATCGTAGGGGTCGCCGACGAGCAGGTCGCGCGCCGTGCCCGGCATCAGCTGCATCAACCCGATCGCGCCCTTGCGGGAGCGTGCCGACGGCTGGTAGCGCGATTCGACGCTGATCACCGCGTGGACCAGGCGCGGGTCGACGCGGTGGCGCCGTGCGGCGTCGGCGACCATCGCCGAGTAGCCGGCTGGCACGGATGGGG
>JACDAO010000235.1 GCA_013695405.1 Acidobacteriota bacterium
GCCAGCCGGCCTCAGCCGCCGTCGTCGTCCGCGGCGGCTGACAGAGCCTCCTGGGCCGCCACCGCGCTGAGGCACGCCTCCGTCCCGGTCTGCGTCCCGGTGTCAGCCGCTGGCGCCGACTTGGGCAACTGCAGCACGAAGGTGGCGCCCTTGCCGAGACCGTCGCTCGCCGCGTCGATCGAGCCGCCGTGCAGTTCGGCCAGGTGCCTGGCAATGGAGAGTCCGATGCCGAGCCCCCAGGTGCCGCGCGTCGCGGACGGATCGGCCTGTCGGAAGCGGTCGAAGACGTGCGGCAGGAAGTCGGCGGCGATGCCCTGGCCGGTGTCTCGCTGCGAGGCAGACCTTGGCGACCGCGCCGACCGCTCGGGTCACCTCGGTGGTCGGCCAGACCAGGTCGTCGATCAGGGTGTTGATCGCGCCGACCTCCTCGGCCCACGCGCCCGCCACGCCGGACACGTGCATGCGCTGTTTGAGCTGACCCCGCTTGCCGACGGCAAGGGTGATGCGCGCCGTTTCCCGCACGCGGCGATCGCTCACCACGACGATGTCGTTGAAGGCATCCGCCAGCTTGCCGTTCAGGCCGGTGAGGTCGGCGGGCATCCGCGCCGAGAAGTTGCCGTCGCGTAACGCCAGCATGGCCGTGAGCAGGGCACTGGAGAACTGGGCCTGGTCAGGCCCCAGCGGCGGCAGCACCGGCGGGCCGAGCACGGGCGCCACACCGGTGGACGCGTCGGAAAAATCCATCGACACATTCGCTCCTGTCAGGATACGGTCGGGTCCGGTGCCGGGGTGCCGGTGCCGGTGGCACTGGCATGACGGTGTCGGAATGGCAGTATTCTCCGTCAGGATCGATAATTCTGTGGCGGGCTGCAGCGAAATCTTGCCGCTGGCGGCCGGGCGCGGCGAGGATGAAGCAGTGGCGGCAGACCTGCGGCTGGCCTGTGATCAGTTCCCGCGATCGTCGCAGTACCACCCGGACTGGGTGGTGGCGAGCGCCAGCGGCGGCGCCAACGCCTTGTGGATGACCGAGTGGCTGACGGCCGCGCTGGCCCTCCGCCCGGGCATGCGCGTGCTCGATTTGGGCTGCGGCCGGGCCGCGTCGTCCATCTTCCTGCACCGCGAGTTCGGGGTGCAGGTCTGGGCCGTGGACCTGTGGTTCAGCGCGACGGAGAACCAGCAGCGGATCCGCGATGCGGGATCCGACCAGGGGGTGTTCCCGCTACAGGCCGACGCGCGTGCTCTTCCCTTCGCGCCCGACTTCTTTGACGCCGTGGTCTGCGTCGACTCGTTCCACTACTTCGCGACCGACGATCTGTTTCTGAATTACCTGACCCGGTTCGTGAAGGTGGGCGGCGCGGTCGGGCTGGCCGGGGCCGGCCTGATGCGCGATATCGACGAGGCTCCCCCGGAGCACCTGCGCACGTGGTGGACCCCGGACGTCTGGAGCCTGCACTCGGCGGCCTGGTGGCGCCGGCACTGGCACCAGACCGGCCTGCTCGACATCGTGCTCGCCGACACGTTACCCGAGGGCTGGCAGCGCTGGCTCGATTGGCACCGGGTGGTTGCGCCGGACAATCTCGTCGAGATCGAGGCCGTCCAGACCGACCAGGGCCGTTACCTTGGCTACGTGCGCGTCGTCGGACATCGCCATGACCGGACGGCGCCGCCCGATCACATCGTGTCGGTACCCGCGCAGTACACGAAGACGCGCCTGCTCAGGAGCGAGGCGCCGTAGGGCACCGCGTGCCGACCCGTGGGCCGGCGCGCGCGTCGGACCTCTATCGTCGGGTTGCGGGCCTATGGCGTCGGCTTCGGGATCGCCGTGCCTTGCGCGCTGACCAGTTGCCACCGTCCCCCGCGACGCACGAAGACATCGGTCCAGCGATACCGGCCGCCGATGTCGCGTCCCTTGTACGTGCCCCGGTCGGTGGTCGCGTAGGTGACCACGGCCGTCTCGCCGTACACCCGCACCTTCATGTCCTGGATCTCTGACGCCTCCAGGGCGAGATCACCTGAGGACAAGTCAGCGATGAATTGGGCCTTGGTCTGGACCTGGGCATCGGGGCCGGTGAAGACGTAGTCGTCGGCCATCAGTGGCGTGATCGCCTTGACGTCGCGCTTGATGATCGCCGCCGTGGCGTCACGCTCGATCTGCATCAGGGTCGCCTCGGCGCTGCCCTGGGCCGGGGCCGCCGTCTGAGCCTGCGCGGCGCCGACCCCCACGGCGCCTGGTGTCAAGGCGCCTGCAGGCGGCGCCGCCGCGATGATCAGCATGACGATCGACAGCATCTGTCTCATGGTCTGAATCCTCCGCGCCGTTGCGCTCGGCATGGCGGTTCTAGCGCACCGCGCGGCAGGCGTCAACCGGTCGGCTACCCGGCGGCGGCGGCGGGCAGCCCGTCCACGAAAGCGATCATCTTCGTGCGGGTTGCCTCGTCGGGCAGCGTGCCGCGCCCGCCCGCCAAATTGTCGGCGATGTGCCGGGCCTGACTGGTGGCCGGCGTTACCACCGTCACCGCCGGGTGGGCGGCCACGAACTTGATGAAGAACTGTGCCCAGGTGGTGGCGCCGAACGCCTTGGCCCAGTCGGGCACCGGTCGATCGCCGACCCGCGTGAACAGCCGGGTCCGGCCGAACGGCACGTACACCAACACGCCGATCTTGCGCTGCTGCGCCAGCGGCAGGATCGTCGCCTCGACCTCGCGGTTGTCGATCGCGTAGTCGATGCCGATGAAGTCGAGCGGCTCGTTGCGCATGATCGTCTCGAGTGCCGCGTACTGCCCTTCATTGGTGGTGGTCACCCCGATGTAGCGGACCCGCCCTTCCTGCTTGAGCGCCTTGAGGATCCCGAGCTGGGTCGGCACGTCGCCGAGGTTGTGGACCTGGATCAGGTCGAGCTTCTGCTTTTTCAGCTTCGTGAACGACGCCTCGATCTGCGCCCGCGCCGCGGCCGCGTCGGCACCGCCGCCGCCCCGACCGGCGACGTTGACCTTGGTCGCCCAGAACACCTTGTCGGTGATGCCCAGTTCGCCGGCGAGCCGCCCCGATACCTCCTCGGACGCGCCGTAACTGGGGGCGGTGTCGAAGACGGTGCCGCCCTGGTCAGTGAACGCCTTGAGCACTTCGCGCAGCGCGGTGACGTCTTCGCCGCGGGCCACCTGCGAGAAGGTCGCCGAGCTGCCGAGCCCGACGATCGGCACCTTCTCCCCGGACGAGGGGATGGCCCGCATGATCATCGGTTGCTGCGCCGACAGCGACGCACGGTCGAAGGCGAGCGCGGCGCTCGTGCCCAGGGTCAGGTTGATCCACTCGCGACGGGTCAGCATGTGATGGTTCCTCCGACTGCGTTACGCGTGCGCCGGCCTGAACGTTTCGCCATCGCCCCGCAGCGATGCGGCTATCATCCGCGCGACCGTGGCGACGCCCTCCCGGACCCTGTTGCTGATCGGCCTCGGCGGCTTGTTCGCCGGGGTCACCGGCCCGCTGCTGAGCACCTTCGTGCCCCTGCTGGTCCGCGACGCGCTCGGCGAGCCGCGCGCGCTGACGTCAACGCCTAACCGCTGTTCGTCGAGCCGATTCCCCCGCGAGCGGCGCGGGGTGCTCGCATCGCTGTTCCTGCTGTCGATGGCGCGAGGTGGGGCAATTGGCGAC
>JACDAO010000266.1 GCA_013695405.1 Acidobacteriota bacterium
GCGCAGTCGCTGGCCGAGGCCACCCCGATGCAGACCGGCGCCGACACCGGCGGCGACAACGCCACCAACGCGAACATGAAAAACTGGATGGAGTGCGTGCGGAGCCGCAAGACCCCGAATGCGCACATCGACGCCGGCTACAGCCACTCGGTGGCGCTGTGCATGACGATTGCCGCCATGCAGACCGGCCAGCGGGTGACCTTCGACGAAGCCACGCAGGACGTGGTGATTGGCGGACAAGGAGTCTCAAGTGCAGCACGACGATGAGCAAACGGCCGGCACCAGTCACGGATCGGCCTCCGGTCACCGGGCACCGGGCATCGGCCTTCGTTCGGCGTTCGGCGTTCGGCGTTCGACGCTGGCCAGCGGTGCCGTGATCGCCGCGCTCGCCGTGGGAGGCGCAGCCGTGACGGCACAGACGCCGAAGGTCGGCATCACCAGCACGCCTGCCGAGAAGAAAGTCGAGGTCACCGTGGACGGCAAGCCGTTCACGGCCTACATCTGGCCCGACAGCCTCGAGAAGCCAGTGCTGTACCCGATCCAGGCCGCCAGCGGCACCGTCGTCACCCGCGGCTTCCCTCCTCTGCAGGGTGAGCGTCAGGACCATCCACACCACGTCGGGTTGTGGTTCAACTACGGCGACGTCAACGGCTTCGACTTCTGGAACAACTCGGACGCCATCACGCCGGATCAGAAGAAGAAGATGGGATCGGTCGAGCACCGCTCGGTGGTTCGCGCCGAGAGCAAGGGCGACCACGCCGTGCTCGAGGTGAAGGCCGACTGGGTCAGTGGCGACGGCAAGACCCTGCTCAACGAGTCGACCACGTTCACCTTCCGCGCCGCGCCCAACGTCCGGATCATCGACCGCGTGACCACCCTGGCGGCCGCCCCTGGCGCCGGCACGGTCAAGCTGACCGACAACAAGGAAGGCATGCTCGGGCTGCGCGTGATTCGCGCGCTCGAGGACCCGGCCGAGAAGAGCGGCGAGTTCAAGGACGCCGCCGGTCGCGTCACCAAGATGGCCGACATGGACACCAGCGGCGTCTCGGGCAAGTACCTGAGCAGCGCCGGCAAGGTCGGCAAGGACGTGTGGGGCACGCGGGGCGCCTGGACCAAGCTGACCGGCACCGTCAACGGCAAGCCGGTGACCGTCGCGATGCTCGACACCCCCGGCAATCCCGGCCACCCGACCTACTGGCACGCGCGCGGGTACGGCCTGTTCGCCGCCAACACGCTCGGCCAGTCGGCGTTGAGCAACGGCAAGGACACCCTGAACTTCGCGATTGGCGAAGCTAAGCCGGCGACCTTCAAGTACCGTGTGCTGGTGATCGATGGCGACCCGTCGGCGGCCGAGATCGAGAAGCTGTACCAGACCTGGGCCTCGACCAGCGGCGCACCGGGCGCGTCGAATCAGTAGAATCACTGCCACGCGTAGCCGGCGGACTTGTCCGGCGGACAGGCGGCAGGCGTAGCGGAGAGTCGGCCACGCGTAGCCGCCGGACTTGTCCGGCGGACAGGCGGATCGGAACGCGGACGTCGTCAATTCCGCTCGGGCGACCAGAGATCGAGGAAAGAACCAACGATGGCGAACGCACGCAACGCGCAACGAGCGGTACTGCTGGCCCTGACGATGCTGACGGCGGTGAGCGGCACGCTGGCGGTGGCGCAATCCAAGAAGGCGGGGGCGGCCAAGGCAAAGGGCCCGGCCGTCGCCAAGTCGACGCCGGAGGAGATCGCCTCGGCCGAGGAGACCTACAAGACCAAGTGCTCGATATGCCATGCGGCCGACGGCAACTCGCCGATTCCCAACATGAGCTTTGCCGACGGCGAATGGCGTCACGGTGCGACCGTGCCCGAGGTCGTCAAGACGATCACCAACGGCGTGCCCGGTACGGCGATGATGCCGTTCGGCACGCAGTTCAGCGCCGGCGAGATCGCCGCCCTCGCCCGCAAGGTGCGGACCTTCGACAAGAAGCTCAAGTAGGAGGCAGTGACACGTGGCCGATTCACAGAGCACGACCCTGCAAGGCAGAAGCGTGATGCCAAGCCTGACCGTCGACAACGTTCAGGACAGCCTGGATTTCTTCGGCAAGCTGGGATTCGAGGTTGAAGATCGTTGGGAGAAGGATGGGGTGCTGATGGGCGCGATGCTCAAAGCGGGGCACGCCAGGCTCGGCTTGAGCCAGGATGACGGCCAGAAGGGCCGGGGTCGGGTCAAGGGCCTCGGGATACGTCTGTACGTCGAGGCGGACGGCGACATCGACCAGGCCGCGGCACGGGCCAGGGCCGCAGGCATCACGCTGACCAAAGAACCGCACGACACCGAGTGGGGGTCGCGGTCGTTCGACGTGACGGAGCCGACCGGATTCGTGCTGACGATCGCGTCGCCATCCCGGTAGCGCTTTCTTTACCTGGGTGTCGGGGCCGGCGACGATACACCCACCTGCTGCAGGATGAAGGCGTACTCGAGCGCCACCTGTTCGAGGCGCGTGAAGCGGCCCGAGCGCCCGCCGTGGCCTGCTTCCAGGTTGACGCGGAGCAGCACTGGCGCCGCCGATGTGTTGAGCGTGCGCAGCTTCGCCACGTACTTGGCCGGCTCCCAGTACTGGACCTGCGAGTCCCACAGCCCGGTGGTCACCAGCATCGCCGGATAGGCCTTGCGGGCCAGCTGATCGTACGGCGAGTACGACAGCATGTAGTCGTAGGACGCTTTCTCCTTCGGATTGCCCCACTCGTCGAACTCGTTGGTCGTCAACGGAATCGACTCGTCCAGCATCGTCGTCACCACGTCGACGAACGGGACGTGTGAGACGAGGCCGCGGTACAACTCGGGGGCGAGGTTGGCGACCGCACCCATCAGCAGTCCGCCGGCGCTGCCGCCCATCGCGAAGACCTTGTCGGCGGCGCCGTACTTCTGCGCGACCAGCGCCCTGGTCACGTCGACGAAGTCGGTGAAGGTATTGCCCTTCTTGAGCAACTTGCCGTCCTCGTACCAGGCGCGGCCCATTTCCTGCCCGCCGCGGATGTGCGCAACCGCGACCACGAAGCCGCGATCGAGCAGGCTGACCCAGTTGTGATCGAAGCCCGGCTCCGACGAAAACCCATACGAGCCGTAGGCGTGCTGGTAGATCGGTGCGGTGCCGTCCTTGCGGATGTCCGTGCGGCAGACGATCGAGACCGGGACGCGCGCGCCGTCACGCGCGGTCACCCAGAGCCGCTCGGTGCGATAGCGCGACTTGTCGAAGCCGCCCAGCACCGGCGTCTCCTTGACCAAAGTTCGCGCGCCCGTCGTCATGTCGAGGTCGAACACCGTCGACGGCGTCGTCAACGAGGTGTAGGTGTAACGCAGGGTGGTGGCGTCGGCCTCCCGGTTGGTCGACAGGCGCATCACGTAGGCGGGCTCGTCCGAAGCGACGTCGCGCGACTGGCCGCTGGCGTCCAGCACCCTCAGGCGCTGCAGCGCGTCACGTCGTTCGGCGACCGCGATGAAGCGGTCGAACGCGGCGAAGTCCGACAGGAACACGTCGGCGCAATGCGGCACCACCTCCCGCCACTGCGTGCGATCGCCGATCGCCTCGTCGGCAGCTTCGAGCAGGCGAAAGTTCCTGGCCTGCCAGTTGGTGCGCACCAGCCACCGGCCGCCGGCGTGGTCGACGTCGTACTCGAAGTCGCGCGCGCGCGGCACCAGCACCCGGAACTCGGCGGTCGGCTGGTCGGACGGGATGCAGCGGGTCTCGCTCGAAACGGTGCTGCTGACGCCGATGCACAGGAACCTGGCGTCCCTGGTGCGGCCAATGCCGATGTAGAAACTGTCGTCGGCCTCCTCGTAGACCAGCACGTCAGTAGTGGGGTCGGTGCCGACGACGTGACGCTTGACCCGCGTGGTCAGCAGCGTCGACGGATCGATCTCGACGTAGAACAGCGTCTTGCCGTCGGCGGCCCAGGCGACGCTACCCGAGGTGTTCTCGATCCGCTCGGGCAGCACCGTGCCGCTGGCGATGTCCTTGATCTGGATGACGTACTGCCGGCGCCCGACCGTATCGGTGGAATAGGCAAGGCGCGCGTTGTCGAGCGAGACGTCCCAGGCCTCGAGCGAGAAATAGCTGTGGCCTGCCGCAAGCGCATTCTGGTCGACCAGCACCTGCTCGGCGCCGCCGCCAACCGGACGCCGCGCGTTGACCTCATAGTCCTGCCCGGCCACGAACCGGCTCGCGTAGAGGTAGCCGCGCAATCGCCACGGCGGCGCCTCGTCGTCGGGCTTGATGCGGCCTTTGAGTTCCTCGAACAGCGTGGCACGCAGTGCCTTGACCGGCGCCAGCGCCGCCTCGGTGTAGGCGTTCTCCGCCTCGAGGTACGCCAGCATCTCGGGGTTCTTTCGGGTGTCGTCACGCAGCCAGTAGTACGGGTCGTCGCGGTTGCCGTGCGGCGACTCGACGACGTGGGGCTTGCGTTGCGCCACGGGTGGGGTGGGTGTCTGGGCCATCAACGGAGCGGCCAGGGCGACCGATGTCGCCGCGGCAAGCAGGACCAGCCGATCGTTCATCGGGAACTCCATCAACGTTCGACGGTCGACAACGGTCGATGGTCGACGGTCGGACAAGTCCGACCGCTACGCGGCAGGCGACGCCGTCTTTCGCGACGTGACAGGCGTCCCCGGTCGGACAAGTCCGACCGCTACGTGGCTCGCGGACCGCTACGTGGCTCGCGGACCGCTACGTGTCAGGCGACGTAGCCGCCGGACTTGTCCGGCGGGTCGCTGATCGGTCTACACCGTGCAGAGCTGGACCGCTTCGCGCAGCGACGTCAGCGGATCGCGTGTGGGAATGAACTCGTGCGCGAAGTAGCCAGGGAAATTCTTGTCGGCCACGAACTTCGCGATCGACTTCCACTGCAGTTCCTGAGTCTCGTCCAGCTCGTTGCGCCCGGGCACGCCGCCGGTGTGGAGGTGGGCGATGTACTCCCAGTTGTCGCCCATCGTCCGCATCACGTCGCCCTCCATGATCTGCATGTGGTAGATGTCGTAGAGCAGCTTGACGCGCGGCGACCCCACCCGCTTGCAGATGTCCACGCCGTAGGGCGTGTTGTCACCGATGTAGTCCTTGTGGTTCACCTTGCTGTTGAGGAGCTCGACGATGATCGTCACGCCCTCGGCCTCGGCGATACCCTTGACCCGATTCAGGCAGGCCACGCTGTTGACCTTGGCCTCCTCGAGGTCCTGGCCGCGGCGATTGCCGAAGAAGGTGATGACGTTGGGCACACCGGCCTTGGCCGCCTTCGGGATCATCTCGGTCAGCGACGCGACGATGCCGTCGTGGAACTTGGTGTTGTTGATGCCGTCGGGGATCGATCGCACCGTCGGAAAGCCTGTCGAGCAGGTCAGCCCGAAGTCGCGCCTGGCGATGATCCACTCCTCTTCGGTCAGCAGGTCGACGGCCGGCAGGCCCATCTCGGCGCAGGCCTTGAAGAACTCGGGCAACGGGATCTTCGCGTAGCACCAGCGGCACACCGACTGCTTCAGGCGTCCGGTGGTCTTCTGCGCGGCGGCGGGCATCGGCACGGCAGCCGCCGTGGCCGCGACCGCCGCGGCGCCCAGCAATTGTCGGCGTGTGACGTCGGACATGCGGACTCTCCTTGAGTGGCCGGATTGTAGACGATTCCCGCGTTCGGCTGTCAGACTCCCGCTTCCCGACTCCCGACTCCCGCTTCCCTACCAGCTGTGCATCGTGCCGTCGAGCGTGCGGTTGACGGGCAGGAAGGCCGGGTCGTACGCGTAGACCGCCGCCAGGTCCTCGTCGATGTCGACGCCGAGGCCGGGCGCGTCGCCGGGATACATGAAGCCGTCCTGGAAGCCGTACTCGTGCGGAAACACCGCGTCGGTCTCGTCGGTGTGGCGCATGTACTCCTGGACCCCGAAGTTGTGAACGCTCAGGTCGAAGTGCAGCGCCGCCGCCATGCACACCGGGCTGAGATCGGTGGCGCCGTGGCTGCCGGTGCGCACCTGGTGCAACTCGGCGAGCGCGGCAATCTTGCGCAGGTGCGAGATGCCGCCGGCGTGCACCACCGTGGTCCGAATGTAGTCGATCAACTGTTCCTGAATCAGTTGCTGGCAATCGAAGATCGTGTTGAACACCTCGCCGACCGCGAGGGGCGTCACCGTGTGCTGACGAATCAGGCGGAAGCCTTGCTGCAACTCGCCAGGAGTCGGGTCCTCGAGCCAGAACAGGTGATACGGCTCGAGCGACCGGCCGGCGCGCGCCGCCTCGATTGGGGTGAGCCGGTGATGCACGTCGTGCAGCAGGTGGATCTCGTCGCCGAACTCGCTGCGCATCCGCGCGAACAGCTTCGGCACGAAGTTCAGGTAGGCCTCGGTGCTCCAGCGGTTCTCGGGGGCGGCGCCCTTCTCGGCCGGCTCGTAAGGCATCGTGCCGCGGCCGACGCCGTAGGTGCTGCTCAGCCCGGGCACCCCGGACTGGACGCGAATCGCCTTGTAGCCGAGGTCGAGGTAGTGCGCCACGGACTTGACGGCGTCCTCGACGTCGGTGCCGTTGGCATGGCCATAGACCATCACGCCCTCGCGCGAGGCGCCGCCGAGCAGCTGATAAACCGGCAGGTTGGCGACCTTGCCCTTGATGTCCCAGAGCGCGGTGTCGACCGCGGCGATGGCGCTCATCGTGACCGGTCCGCGCCGCCAATACGCGCCCTTGTACAGATACTGCCAGAGGTCCTCGATCCGACGGGCGTCACGGCCGATGATCAGCGGAATCACGTGATCGTTCAGATAACTGGCCACCGCCAGCTCACGGCCGTTGAGGGTCGCATCGCCGAGGCCGTAGACGCCGTCCTCGGTGAGGATCTTGAGGGTGACGAAGTTGCGGCCGGGACAGGTGACGATGACTCTGGCGTCGGTGATCTGCATGCAGACTCAGGGCTCAGGGCTCAGGGCGTAGGCGCCGGACTTGTCCGGCGCGCGGCGTGCGACTACCGCTGGACGCGACCACTGCCGTCGCCCTTGACCAGCCGCTCGACCTCGTCGACGCTGACCCGGTTGAAGTCGCCAGGGATGGTCTGCTTGAGCGCACTCGCCGCGACCGCGAAGCGCAGCGCGTCGACCGGCGGCCTGCCCGAGAGCAGGCCGTAGATCAGGCCGCCCGCGAAGCTGTCGCCCCCGCCGATCCGGTCGATCAGCCGCACGTCGTAGTGCTGGCTGTGGTGAAACGCGCCGGTCGCCTTCTCGTAGAGCACCGCGCTCCAGCCGTTGTCGCTGGCCGAGTGGCTCTCGCGCAGCGTGATCGCGACCTGGGCGCAGTCGAAGGTGCTCGCCACCTCGGCGGCGGTCATTCGGTAGGCTTCGAGATCGAGTTGGCCGCTGGTCACGTCGGTGCCGTGCACCTGGAAGCCCAGCACCGACTGGATGTCCTCTTCGTTGGCAATCACCACGTCCACGAACTCCATCAGCGGCCGCATCACGGACTGCGCCTTCTGCTCGGTCCACAGCTTCTTGCGAAAATTGAGGTCCATGCTGACGCGCGCGCCAGCGGCCCGCGCCCCCTGCAGCGCCTCGCGGGTGCAGGCCGCGGCCTGGTCGCCGAGCGCCGGCGTGATCCCGGTGCAGTGGAACCACTGCGCGTCAGCGAAGATCGTGGTCCAGTCGATGGTGCCAGGCGCGAGCGCGGCGATCGCTGACCGCTCGCGGTCGTAGATCACCTGCGAGGCGCGCTGACTGGCGCCAGCCTCGGCGTAGTAGATGCCGATCCGATCACCGCCGCGCAGAATGTGGTCGGTGCGGACGCCCTCGGCGCGCAGCGCCTTGACCGCCGCCTCGCCGATGGCGTGCGACGGCAGCCGCGTGACGTAGTGGCTGTCGCACCCGAACTGCGCCAGGCAGACCGCGACGTTGGCCTCGCCACCGCCGAAGGTGGCCACCAACTGCGGCGTCTGGAGAAAACGCTCGAAGCCCGGGGGACTTAGGCGCAGCATGATCTCGCCGAAACAGACAGTTTTCATAAATATCCGGGCGCGGGACGTGTCCCGCGTTCAGCCCGTCGGACAAGTCCGACGGCTACGTGTTCGCAAGTCCGACGGCTACGTGTTCGCAAGTCCGACGGCCAGGTCTTCCACAATTCGCACGGCTACGTCGCCGAGCGTGCCGCCACGACGCTGGCGACGACGGTGCGGGCATTGGCCGCGATCGCGGCGAAATCGTTGGCGGCCAGCGCCCTGGCGTCGACCAGGTTGCTGCCGACGCCGACCGCGCACGCGCCGGCGCTGATCCAGTCGCCGGCATTGGTCAGGGTCACGCCGCCGGTCGGCATCAGCTTGACCTGTGGCAGCGGCGCCTTGACGTCCTTGATGTACCCGGGCCCGAGCGTCGTCGCCGGGAACACCTTGACGATGTCGGCCCCGGCCTGCCACGCCGTGAGAATTTCGGTCGGCGTGAAGCAGCCGGGCATCACCGCCACGTCGTAGCGATGGGCCAGCTCGATGGTGTGCAGATTCAGCACGGGAGACACCAGGTACGAGGCGCCGGCCATGATCACCTGGCGCGCGGTCTCGGGGTCGAGCACGGTGCCGGCGCCGAGCTGGAAGCCGGCCGGCAGGTCCCTGGC
>JACDAO010000286.1 GCA_013695405.1 Acidobacteriota bacterium
CGGCGGTTGGATGCAGCCGCCAGGCGATCGCCGCGAATCGTGTGTCCCAGCGCAGCGGATCGGGATGAGGCTGCGCGCCCAGCAGATGCGTGTAGAGCTCGGCTTCGACGCCAGTCGCCGCCGCGCCCAGCGCCTCCAGATACCAGCGGTCGCTGCCGTTGAAGCCGGCGGCGATCGCGGTCAGCGGCTCGCGACTGGTCGCGAAGGGAACGCCACGAAGGGCCAGCGCGGCCTCGCGACGGACGGCGGGGGACGGATCGCGCGCCAGGCGTGTGGTTTCCGTCAGCACCGAGTCCTTGACCTGTCGCAGTGCGCGAAATGCCGCAATGCGGATCTGCGGATCCTCGTCGGTAAGACGCGCCTCGACTTCGCGGACGCCCTCGTCACCGAGGCGCGCGAGCACCCACACCGCCCGCGCGCGATGAAACGGATTGGACGCGTTCAGCACCTGCCGCACTGCGGGTCGTGCGGTATCGCCAGCCGCCACCAGACGCTCGACGCCGCTGGCGCGCACGTTCACGGCTGGACTCGTCAGCGCCTCGATCTGCCCTGCCGTCGTCTGGAGATCGATCGTCGGTGATGCGAGGCGCCGGCCCTTTGGCGTGATGCGATAGATACGGCCGTGGCCCTGGCCGTCGCGCATCTGGTGCCCACCGACAATCGAGTCGTACCAGTCGGCGACGTAGAGCGCGCCATCGGTCCCCACCGCGACGTCGCTTGGGCGGAACCACTTGCGGCGGTCGTCGTCGACCTGATTCCAGATGTAGTTCGGGTTCCCGGCAGCAAGGCTCGTCAGCAGGTCGGTGCGCTCGAGCGCGAAGCCGGCACCGCTCACCCGTGGCTGGTACCCGTAAACGACGTTGCGGCCCGCCTCCGCGCTGAGCAGCAACCCGCGGTAGCGGACCCCGAGTGCATCGCCCTCGTAGCGCACGATCCCGGCTGGCGCGCCGGCGCCAGTGTTGTCCCCGGCGGGCAGCACGCCTGGATCCCCCTGGTGCCAGTGCGCATCGAAAGTGTTCTGCCCTGGCCGTCGATCGGCTTGCCAGTAACGCGATCCGTCGGCGCTGAAGTACCCGGCGTTGGCGCCTTCCATCAGCCAGGTGGTGCGGCAGGCCATCACCTGATCGTCGTTGTCGTTCTGCCAGAGATCACCAAACGAATCGACGGCAAGCTCGTAGGCGTTGCGGAAGTTGTGCGCCAGCACCGCCAGGCCCGTCCCGTCCGGCTCGATGCGCAGCCCCAGTCCGCCGGTCCAGATCTGACCGTCGTCGCTCGCCATGCGGGCCTGGTTCTTCAGGTTGTAGGGTGAGCCGCCGGTGTAGAGGCTCCCCGAGCGCAACGTCCATCCCGATCGGTCGGTGACGACGTGCGGGCCGGCGTTGCCGACGTTGAGGTACCAGCGCCCGTCTGGACCGGCGACCACCGCGTGCAGCCCATGGTCGTGGTCGAAGCCGCCGAACCCGGTCAGCAGGATCTGCTTGTGGTCGGGCACGTCGTCGCCATCGCGATCGGTGTAGACGATCAGATGCGGTGACGCGGAGACAATGACGCGGTTGCCGATGACGGCGAGCCCCAGCGGCGCCCTGAGATCGGTGTCCTGCACGAACACCTTGGAGGTGTCGGCGCGGCCGTCACCGTCGTCGTCCGACAGGATGACAATCCGGTCGCCGGCGAGGTGGGTGCGTGGGTCCTGCTTGGCCGTGTTGAAGTCGCGGTAGTTGACCGCTTCGGCGACCCAGACCCGTCCCCTGGCATCGACGTCGATGTTCGAGGGATTGAAGAACATCGGCGACTCGGCCCAGAGCTCGATCTCCAGGTCGTCCGGCAGCGTGAAGGCCAGGTCGAGCGCCGGTCGATGCGCGCGTGGCGCAGTTGCGCCCAATGCGACCAGCAGCACGATCAAGGCAACCCGGTGCGGCACGGGCGCGACTATATCGGCATTCTCCCGCAAGGGGTAGTCGAGGACCGGGCGAGTATCAGCGTGCTGCGCGTGTAGGTTGGTGCGCACTACTGGATTCGAACCAGTGACCCCCGCCGTGTGAAGGCGGTGCTCTACCGCTGAGCCAAGTGCGCACACGGAGGAGTGTGTGCTCGCCTCCGGCAGTCACAGCGACCGCCGGCACGAACCTCGGAGTGTAGCGTACGCCGTCAGCGAGTGGCAAGACCGCGTATCGCGTATCGCGTGCGAAGGCTATCCGCGCTTGTCGCGCGACGGCGGCTGGCACATCATGCCCCGCGTGACCGGCGGACGCGGCTCCCGACTCGTGTACTCCTCCGACACCGGCCGCACCTGCCCGACCTGCGGCTGGCCGATCGGCAATTGCCAGTGCAGCACCCAGCGGCAGGTCGACGAGCCGATACCAACCCGCGTCACCGCCAAGCTGCGCATGGAGAAAAAGGGTCGGGGCGGCAAGACCATGACCGTCATCGACGGCCTGCCCCGCAACGCCGCCTTCCTCAAGGACCTGTGCCAGGACCTCAAGCGACTGTGCGGCACCGGCGGCGCGATCGCCGACGGCACCGTGGAATTGCAGGGCGACCTGCGCGATCGCCTGCGCCCCCATCTCGTCGCCAAAGGCTTCCTCGTCAAGGGCTGACCGGATTTTCGCGGGAGACGACGATGCAGATGAGAAGACGCCGCACGCGGCGTGTCGCCAGCGGCCTGCTGTGCGTCGCGTTGTCGACAACCGTGCTGGGGCAGGAACGGACCGGCACGCTGGACCTGTCGATCACCCCCGATCGCGCCGACTGGACCTACGCACCGGGCCAGCCCGCGCGCTTCGTCGTCGACGCCCGCCGCGATGGCCATCCTGTCGCCGGGGTCCCGGTCACGGTGCGCTGCGGCCCCGAGATGCTGCCGCCGACGCTGACGCGAGAACTCACCACCGGCACCACGTCCACGCAACTCGAGGGCGGGACGATGGCCGGGCCAGGCTTCCTGCGCTGCGTCGCGATCGCGCAGCTGCAGGGCCGCAGCTACCGCGCCGTCGGCACCGCCGGGTTCACGCCGTCGGCCATCGTGGCGACCGTAACCGAGCCCGCGGACTTCGAC
>JACDAO010000314.1 GCA_013695405.1 Acidobacteriota bacterium
ACCCAGGCGTAGCCGCTGACCGTCGGCGATTAGCCGAGGGCCTGATCGACGTCGGCCACCAGGTCGGTGAGATGTTCGAGTCCCACCGATAACCGCCCCATTCCCCTGGTCACCGCGGCGCGCTCCAGTTGCTGGTCGGTCCAGCCATACTGCGACGTCATCACCGGCAGGCTGCACAGGCTCTCGACTCCGCCGAGGCTGGCGGCGCGCTGGAACACCTGGACGCGGTCGAAGAACTGCGTCGCGGCGTCGAGATCGCGCAGTTCCAGCGTGACGATGCCACCGAAGCCGCGCATCTGCTGACGGGCGATCGCGTGGTCGGGGTGCGAGGGCAGGCCCGGGTAGTGGACCCGCACGATCCGCCGGTCGGCGCTGAGCGCGTCGGCCAGGCCGAGCGCGTTGGCGTTGTGCTTCTCCATCCGCACCTCCAGCGTCTTCAGGCCCCGGCTGACCGCCGCGGCCGCCGCCGGATCGAGCATGGTGCCCATCAACTTGCGGGCTGGCGCGAGCCGCCCGATCAGCGCCGTCGATCCCATCAGCGCCCCGGCGGTGACGTCGCTGTGTCCGTTGAGGTACTTGGTGACGCTGTGCATCACCAGGTCGACCCCCAGCGCCAGCGGCTGCTGGTTGTAGGGCGTGGCAAAGGTGTTGTCGAACGCCGACAGGACGCCGGCGGCGCGACAGGCGGACGCGACGCGGCCGACGTCGACGCAGCGCAGGGTCGGATTGGTCGGCGACTCGAACCAGACCAGCCGGGTCGCCGGCGTCAGGGCCGGGCCAGGGTCGAGCAGCGTGTCGAGGTCGACGAACCGGGCGGTGATGCCGAAGCGCGGCAGGAACGACTGCAACAGGTGCAGCGTGCCGCCGTAGATTGCCGCGCTGCACAGGATCTCGTCGCCCGCCGACAACAGGCCGAACAGCGCGGTCGCGGTCGCGCCCATTCCGGAGCCGCAGACCATCGCCGCCTCGGCCTCCTCTGCGGAGGCCAGTTTGGCCTCCAGCGAGCGCAGCGAGGGGTTGTCGTAGCGCGAGTACAGGTACTTGCCCGAGGTGCCGTCGATGCACGCCTGCAGATCGGCCGCTGACTCGAACACGAAGGTCGACGTCTCGTAGATCGGCGTGGTCAGCGGCGTGGCATCCGGCTGGGCGCCCTCTGCCGTGTGCAGCAACCGGGTGGAGAGGCCGTGGCGTGGTGCGTCCATGGAGCTACCTTGTCTACGTGAGCGGCAGGTCGTCGACCACCGGCGCGGCGGGAGCGGCGTGCTCGAGGCCATCTGCGCCGGCGCCAACCACCGGCTCGATGAATTGCGCGTAGGCGTCGTCGTAGCCACGGCGCACCAGTTCGCCGAGGAGCGCCGGACGGTCCGAGCGCGCGTCGCGCGTCCCGCCGAGGTCGAACGGACCGAGCGGGTTGTGTACCGGGTGCACGTGATACACGCCGGTGAAGCGATCGAAGAACGCGGTCGAGGCGTCGCGCACCGCCGCGCTTTCGTGTCCGGCGATCGCCTGGCCGAGCCAGGCACGCGGATCGGCACGCCGCGCCGTCAGGCCGTGCGGGCGCTCCAGCGGCGACGCGGCGTTGACGATGATCACCTGCTCGGCACCCGCTGCCGAGACCTCCTCGAGCAGGCGCACCAGCGCCTCGGGCCGGTCGGCGGTCAGGTGGGTTTCGCCGCGCCACGGCCCCTCGATCGGGAACGTGAGCGGATGCGGTTCGGCTGCCAGTGGCACGCTGAGCGCCGCGCACAAGCCGTCCATGGCCAGGTCGCGGCCGGCGCCGAGCAGGTCGATCACTTCACTGGCGCGTGCGGCGGTCGCGTCCTCGGCGAAGAAGCGGCGACGCCAGGTGTCCTGCAGCGCGGCGAACACCAGATCGCGCCGGGTGTCGAGGTCGTGAACCACGTACAGCAGTTCAGCCGACCCGGGCTGCCCGAGGCCGTCGGCGATCATCTCGACGTAGCGCCGACTGAGGTCGCGGCGATCGATGGTGCCGGCCCGGGCGGGGGTGCCGGCCCAGAGCGCCTGCGCGAAATGCTTGAAGGCACGCCGCCCGTCGAGCGGCGCGCCGAGCGCGATCCACCACGGCGGGCCCTCGATCCGGCGTCGCGCCCGACCGCTGCGGCGGATGACGTACTCGCCGGCCAGGAACAACCCGGCGCCCAGCAGCGACAGCACCGCGGCACGCGGGATCACCTGCGTGAACACGGCGTGATGGAACGTCGCGGCAATCAGGCCCACGAACGTCGACGCCAGCCGGCCGTCGGCATCGAGCCCGGTGAGCTGGACGATGTAGGCCAGCGGATACAGCAACGCCGCGACGACCTGCACCAGGATCGGGAGCGCCAGCACCGCGAAGCAGATCGCCAGCGCCCAGCCGACCACCTGCCATGGCAGGCGCCAGCGGTACAGCGTCGAGGGCCGATGCCCGGTCCAGGCGCCCGAGGCCTGCCACAGCCGGGTGCCGCCATCGAGCGCGGCGAGCATCGCGCTGGCCGCGCCCATGCCGCGACCCGCGACCAGATCGACCTTGACGCCCGCCTCGGCCAACGCCTTCATCACGCCAGCGTGGTACGCACCTGCGGTGCCGGTGCCGGTGAACACGAGGGCGGTACGCAGGCGCGGCGCGTAGGTGCTGCCGCTGCTGGGACCGCCGATCGGCGAGCCGCCGCTAGTCGTGGATGGTGACGAGTTTGATGAGCTCGAAGGCGCGCTGGCCATTGGGGGTGGGCACGGTGACCTCGTCGCCCTCTTCCTTGCCGAGCAGCGCCCGGCCAATCGGCGACGCGGTGGAGATCAGGCCCTTCTCCGCGTTCGCGTCCTCGGGCATCACCAGCTGGAAGGTCACCATCGTCGCGCGGTCCTCGCGCAGCGTCACAGTCGACCCGAACGCGACCCGGCCGTGCGGGATCTTGTCGAGATTGATCAGGGAGATGTCGGCCACGCGCTTCTTCAGCATCCCGAGCCGGGCCTGCAGGAAGGTCTGCCGCTCCTTGGCGGCCTGGTACTCGGCGTTCTCGCGCAGGTCGCCGAGTTCGCGGGCCCGCTGGATCTCCTTGGGCAGCTCGGTCTTGAGCTCCCGATCCAGGGTGGCGATCTGGTCCTCGAACTTCTTGATCAGCTGCGCTTTGACTTCGAGCACGTGCGTAGGTCTCGTGGCGACACGACGGCACCGACGCCGGCACACACCCTGTGCCTGCGCGGCCGCGTCAGTTAGGCCAGCAACGCCGAAAATCTTACCATAGGGGTTCGTGCCTGCTGCCCGTCCCACCGCCTCGCCCGACCCGATCACCAGCCGCCGGCATCCGCTGCTCGGGCGCGTGCGTGCGGCCGCGGACGGCCACGGCGACGACGTGCTGCTCGAGGGCCCGCACCTGGTCGGCGAGGCGCTGGTGG
>JACDAO010000319.1 GCA_013695405.1 Acidobacteriota bacterium
ATGCCCGGCACCTCGGCCTCGGTGACCAGCTCGATCTTCGTGATCCCGAACCCCTCGCCGACCTTGTCGAGGTGAACGCGCGCTTCGGTCGAGATCCGCGTGGGCGTGATCCCGGCCTTGGTCAAGCCCCCCGAGAGCGCCATCGAGAAGCAGCCGGCGTGTGCGGCGGCAATCAGCTCCTCGGGGTTGGTGCCGGTGCCGCTCTCGAACCGTGACGAGAACGAGTACGGCCCCTCGTAGGCGCCGCCGCCGAGGGCCATCGTGCCGGAGCCGTCCTTGAGCGAGCCATTCCACTGGGCCTTCGAATTGCGAATCATCTAACCTGATCTCCTGCGTCAAGGCGCGATTGGACGGGCGCGCCGGGTTCAACGGATGTCGAGCGTGGCGACGTCGGCGCTGGCGGCGGTGACCACGCGCACGGCATGGTTGTTCGTGTCGGCCACGAACACGTGATCGCCGGCGGCACACAGGCCGCCGGGCTCGTAGAAAGCTGCCAGATGCGCCGCGCCGTCGACGGAGCCCGGCGCGCCGCTGCCCGCCCACCAGCGCACGGTGCCAGTCGACGGGTCGAGCCGCTTGATGCGGTGATTGTACGTGTCCGCGACCAGGACCAGCCCATCCGCCACGCACAGGCCGAGTGGGTGCTGCAGCCGCACCTCATCACCAGTGCCGTCGCGGTCGCCGAACGCGAACAGGTCGCCGCCGGCCAGCGTGGCCACGCGAGGCACCGGCAGCAACGTCAGCGCCCGGACGATGTTGGCCTCGGCGTCGGCGACGAACACGGTGCGATCGGACAGCGCCAGGCCCGACGGCTGCGCGAACGCGGCCTGATCCGCGTCGCCGTCGTGGCGGCCCTCGGCACCCGACCCGGCGCAGCGGCGCACCACGCGGCGGTCAGGGTCGAGCACCCAGATCTGGTGCGCACCGGCCATCGCCACGTAGAGCCGAGCCCCGTCCCAGGCGACGTCCCAAGGCGAGTTCAGCGAGATCTCGCGCGCCGGGCCGCCGTCGCTCTGCTGCCAGGTGGCCTGTCGGCCGGTGCCTGCCATGGTCGTCACCGCGCGCGTCTCGAGGTCGACGTGCCGAATCAGGTGATTGCCGGCGTCGGCCACCCACAGCGTCCGCCCGGCCAGCGCCACGCCCTGCGGGTCGCGGAACGTCGCCGCCTCGCCACCACCGTCGTCGTGCCCGGGCACACCGCGGCCGAATACCTGCACGATCCGCCCGGCCAGGTCGGTCTGCACGATGCGGTGGTGACGCGTGTCGGCGATGAACAGGTGCTGCCGGACCGGGTCGGCGACCAGCTTGCCCGGGAAAGCGAGCTCGCCCTCGTGGGAGGTCGCCTCGGGGGTCGCCGGCCGCGGCGTCCGGGCAAGGGTCCCCTGTGCCTCGAAGGTGGTTTCCAGCGCCGTGATCGCCGCGTCCAACTGCGCGGCGTGGCCCTCCCCCGTCGCGGTGCCCACGATGTAGCCGCGCGGGTCGATCAGGACCTGAGTGGGCCAGGCACGCACGGTGTAGCGCTGCCAGATCGCGAAGTCGGCGTCGTTGGCGACCGGATGGGTAATGCCGTGCCGCTCGAGCACGCGCCGGATGTTGGCGGTGTTGCGTTCGTTGTCGAACTTGCCGGCGTGTATGCCGATCACCACCAGCGTGTCGGCAAAGCGCGCCTGCAGGCGTTGCAGGTCGGGCAGCACGTGCAGGCAGTTGATGCAGCCGTAGGTCCAGAAGTCGAGCAAGACCATCGAGCCGCGCAACGTAGCCAGCGAGATCGGCGCCGGCGTGTTCAGCCACGCCACCGCGCCATCGAGTTCGGGCGCCCTGACCGGGCCGAGTTCGCGAATCATGCTGGGGACGACCTATGGCCGATGGTCAACGCCGAACGCCGAGTAAGGACCGGCGGTCTCGGCGGCCGAAGCGAGATGTCCGACGGCCAGTGTGGACGGCTGGGGGGTTAGCGTCCGCTGTCCCGGATGAGGCGCGCAAGGTGGCCCGCCCGCTCGCGGCCCTCGGCGTCCTGCAGCAGGTGGTCGACCGGGATCGGAGAGACCCAACTCCAGTTGTCCGGGCCGACCGTCGCCGGGACGTTGATCCGGTCGCGCCAGCCGAAGACGTCCTGCAGCGGGACGATCGCCAGGTCCGAGGCTGCGTGCATCACCGCGTCGAGCAGCGCGTCGCGGACGCCGGCGTCGAATTGCCGTTCCGGGGACACGCCGGAAGCAGCCAGACGTGGCATCTGCAACACCGCGGTCCGATCGTCCACGGTCGCGGCATCCCACCAGTCGGCCAGCATGTCGGTGTCGTGGGTGCCGGTGGTGGCTAGCGAGGCGGTCGGATAGCTGGCCGGATCGACGAACGGTTCGCCCGGCGCATGCCAGTCACGTTCCCAGCGCATCACCTTGTACCCGGGCAGGCCGAGCCGCTGCAGCGAGTCGCGGACGAAATCGGGGATGGTGCCCAGGTCCTCGGCGATCAGCGCGGCCCCGGCACCGGCGAACGCCGCAATCACCTGCTCGCCGAGCGCCCGCTGCTCGGACTCCTCGGCCGGCCCGAAGTACGGCGCCGATCCGTCACGCGGCCGATGGTAGGTGCGGTAGAAGCCCACCAGGTGGTCAATCCGGAACCCGTCGAACATCGTCGCCATCCGCCGGCCGCGGGCGCGCAGCCAGCCGAAGTCGTCGGCGCGCATCGCAGCCCAGTCGTAGACCGGCAGGCCCCAGTCCTGGCCCATCTCGGAGAAGGCGTCGGGCGGCGTGCCGACGCTGGCCTCGCGCGAGAACAGGTGCTGCCGTGCCCAGACGTCGGCGCTGTCGCTGCTGACCATGAACGGCAGGTCGCCAACCAGCGCCACGCCGGCCAGGGCGCGTCGCGCCTGCTCCCACTGCCGCTGTGCCAGCCACTGCTGCCAGCACACCTCGAGCAGCGCAACCTCGTGATCCTGCTCGACGGCGTGCACGGCATCGGCGTCGTGGGCGGCCAGGGCGGCGGGCCAGTCCCACCACGCGCGTGCGTCGTGGTGGTCGTGCAGCACCCGGAACAACGCGTAGTCCTGCAGCCACCACTGCTCCTCCGCGATGTAGGCGCGCAGGTCGCCGGCCCGCTCCGACCCGCGCTCCCACTCGGTGTGCCTGAAGTGCGCGAAGGCACGGGACAGCACCGCGCCTTTGAGAGCCCGGATCGCCTCGTACGGCAACACCGGCTGCGCGTGCAGGCCGTCGCGGATGCGCTGTTCGCCGGCGGCACGGGCGCCTGTGCCGAGCGCCTGCACGTCGGGGATGCGATCGACCGCCAGGTAGATCGGATCGATGGCCATCGCGCTCAGCGCCGAGTAGGGCGAGGTCTGGCCGGTGGCCATGTCGTTGACCGGCAAGACCTGCAGCAGCGTCAGGCCGGCGGCGTGCAACCACGGCCCGAGCCGCTCGAGGTCGGCGATGTCGCCGATTCCCCAACTGCTGGTCGACCGCGCTGAGAACAGCGGCAGCAGGAGTCCAGCGCGGCGGCCCAGCGACACGGGAGGCATCGGTTACGTCAGCAGCGCCGCGGGCAGTGCGCACAGCACGTCGATACCGGCGCGAAAGTCGGCTTCCGGAGTCAGCAGACTGACCACCAGGTAGCCGTCATGGGGAAGATCGTAGAAGTAACCGGGCTGCACCAGCACGTCGCGCGCCAGCAGCGCCAGCGGCAGGTCGTCGGGATCTCCGCCCCGCGGCACCCGCAGCACCACGCTCCAGCCGCCGTCCGGGCGACGTACGTCGACCGGACTGCCCGCCGCCAGCGCGGTCACCGCGGCGAGATTGGCCTGCAGGCGACTTTGAATCTGCACGCGCACCACGGCGCCGGCCTCGAGCAGCGCCGGCAGCGCCACCTGCACCGGGGCCGACACCGACAGGTACGTGTCGGCCACCAGGTCCAGCGCCTCGAGGGCCTGGCGCCGGAGGTCGTCGGGACCGTCGACGACGATCCACCCGAGCTTGGCCTGCGGCAGGCCGATCAGCTTGGACAGGCCGTTGAGACGGAACGACAGCACATCGGCTGGCCGGATCGAACGCAGTGTCGCCGCGCTGGCGTCGAGCGGGTACGGCGTGAACACTTCGTCGACAATCAGGGCCAGGCGATGCCGCCGGCAGGCCTCGCCGATGACCAACCACTCCTCGGGCGATGGCACCGAGCCGGTCGGGTTGTTGGGCGCCACGACCACCAGCGCGCGGGTCCGTCGAGAGATCGCCGTGTCCAGATCGTCGGGGGCGAGCGTCCAGCGGCCCGCGTCGAGCCACGCATAGCGGCCGACGGCGACCGCGTCGAGCTGCGCCAGGTGTTCGAACAGCGGGTAGCTTGGGCACGGCACCAACACGGCGTCGCCGGGGTCGCACAGCAGTTTGAACAGCAGGCTGTAAGCCTCGCTGGTGCTC
>JACDAO010000351.1 GCA_013695405.1 Acidobacteriota bacterium
CGTCCATGCGGCGCGGAACCCGGGCGTGGACAACCGTCAGGCTTTCTCGCCGCCGTAGTACGAGGGGATCACCATGCTGCGCATGGTCTGCAGCCCCGGCCGGGCCTCGAGGATCTTCGGGATGGAGTTGACCGTGATCGAGGCAGTCGCGACGTCTCCGTGTACGCCGCCGTCGATCTTCATCTGCAGGTCGGGCGAACCGGTCACCGTCACCGCGTCGTACGACTCGGGAGCGCCGAGATAGGCCTCCATGTGCAGGGTGATCAGTGGCTCGTCGTGGCGATAGCCGACGCCGGTCTGGACGATGCCGGCGACCTGGCCCCTGGCCACGCTCAGGAACGGACTCCTTGTCGCGCGAGCGGCGATCTTCGGGCCGATCTCGTCGGTGATGCGATCGAGCTTCCAGCCCATCGCGTCGGCAATCATCGCCACCGATTCGGTCAGGCCGACGTGCCGCACCGACCCGTTGTCGACCTGCTCCTGGAACTGCTCGGGGGTCAGACCGGCGCCGATCTTCTGCTGGAACGGCAAGCGGCGCACCGAGGCGTCCTGGATGCGCTCCACCCGGATGCGATCGACCCGCTCGCACACGCCGGTCAGCGTAATCGGCAGCGCGTCCATGCAGAAGCCCGGGTTGACGCCGGTGCCGAGCACCGCGACCCTGGCCTTCTTCGCGAGCGCGTCCACCTTCTTGGCGAGGCGCTTGTTCGAATACCAGGGATAGGCCAGTTCCTCGGTGGTCGAGACGATCGGCAGCTTGTGCTTGAGGATGTCGGCCAGCTGCGGCAGAACCTCCTCGAGCGACGAACTGGTGCAGAGCACGACCACGTCCGGCTTGCCGGCCTTGATGGCGGCGCCGAGCTTGTCATGGACCGTCACCTTCAAGACCCGCCCGACCTCGGCGACCTCACCGAGATCCTTGCCGACCTTGGCGGGGTCGAGATCGACCGCGCCGACGATCTTGAATCCCTTGCGCTCGGCGCACTGACGGACCACACCGACGCCGATGGGACCAAGCCCCACGTGCAGGACACGAATGGCCATGACCGGGATATCTCCTGACCGGCGCCAGGAACGCGGGGCGCCCAATGAGGCGCAGATTATACTCCGGAGCACATCGTGACCCTCTTGATCGGGCTTGTGTTCCTGGGCGCCTTCCTGGCGGTGGCGTTCATCCTGCCGGTGCTGTCGTTCCTGCGCGCGTCCCGCGCGCTGCGCCGCAGTGAGGCCCTGGAACGCGAGCTGGCCGCGCTGCGGGCGCTGGTCGCGCCGCTGCTGACGCGCCCCCACGAGTCCCCCGCCGCCGCTGTCGTGGTCGACGACGGCACGTCGTCCGCGGCGTCGTCTGAATGGGCCGCGACGGTACGGGCGCTTTCGGCTGACCGTCGGACAAGTCCGACGGCTACGTTTGGAGGTGAGTTCGCGACGGGTACGTTCGACGGGGAGGGCGCGACGGGTACGTTCGACGGGAAGGGCGCGACGACGACGGGCCCTCACATCTCGCACGCCGATGCGCTCGAGGAGCGGATTGGCGCGCGCTGGCTGCTGTACGCGGGCATCGGCGCGCTGGTGCTCGGGGTCAGCTACTTCATCAAGTTCGCATTCGACAACGGATGGGTGAGCGAGCCGCTGCGCGTGCTGATCGGCCTGCTCGCAGGAGTCGCGCTGCTGGTGGTCGGTCAGCGCTTCGTTCGCAGCGGCCTGGCCTTCTTCGGACATGCCCTGAGCGGCGGCGGCATCGTCGTGCTCTATGTGGCGATCTATGCAGCGCTGCACGTCTACGACCTGATTAATCCGACCGTCGCCTTTGCCGGGATGGCCGGCGTGACCCTGGTCGCGACAGCCCTGGCCGACCGTCACCGGATGCAGGCGCTCGGGGCGCTGGCCGTCGCCGGCGGCTTCGCGACGCCGATGCTGGTCGGGGGCGGCCGCGATGCGCAGGTGGTGCTGTGCACGTACATGGCCATCCTGCTGGCCGGCACGCTGGCGCTGGTCGTGCGGCATGGCTGGGCCGGGGCCGCGGCGCTGGCCTACGTGCTGACCGGAGTGACCTGGCTGGCCTGGAGCAGCGCGTTCTACACGCCTGCCGCGTGGCTGCGGACCCTGCTGTTCCTGACGCTGCACCTGGCGCTGGTCATCGGCATGTCACTGGTGCTGCGGCGTCGCCAGCCCCCGTCGGTCGGGGCGCCACCGACCGTCTGGTTGCTGCTGACCGCACCGCTGGTCTATCACGCGGTGGCTCTGGTGATCCTCGGCCGGTTCCAGGGGCGTCTGCTGGTCTACCTGCTGCTGGCAACCGTTGCCGGCCTGTCGGCCTCGTACCATGCGGGCTGGCGATGGGCGCGCCCGGTGGTGCTGCTGCTGGTGGCACTGCCGCTGATCGAGTGGATGTCGGCCTTGCACCTGCCGCGCTGGTACAGCGGGGCGATCGTCACGGCCTGCGCCGTCTATCTGCTGCACCTGGCCGGCCAATGGCGCGATCTCAGCGACGACCCGGCGGACGCGCCGTTGCCGCTGGCCGAGATCGTCCACACGCACGCGACCGGGTTGTTTCTGCCGCTGGCCCTGTACGTCTTCTTCAACGACCGCTTCGCCTGGTGGAACCCGCCGATGGTGACGGCTGCCGCCCTCTGGAACGCCGCACTGGCGGGGCTGCTGCGTCGACGGACCCCGGTGTTGTGGTGGCACTTCCTGACGCTGGCCGCGACGCTGGCCGCGATCGCGGTCAGCGAGTGGTTCGACGGGCCGGTCGTGGCGATCGGCTGGGCCATGGAAGGTGCGGCACTGGGCTGGGCGGCACTGCGCAGCCCCGACGTCGCCGCCGGTCGAGATGACGCCGCCTCTCGAGATGACGTAGCCGCCGGACTTGTCCGGCGGACCTGGCTGCTGCGCGGCAGCCTGCTGTTGTTCATCCTCGCCGCGTTCCGGCTGGTCGACGCGCTGATCCAGCCAATGCCGCTCGGATCGTGGCCGATCCTCAATACCCGGACGCTGGCCGCGGCGCTGGTGGTCGGCGCGATGGCCTGGCTGGCCGCGCGCGTCAGGGAGGAGCCGGCGCACCTGGGTGGGGCCGCCACCCGGC
>JACDAO010000380.1 GCA_013695405.1 Acidobacteriota bacterium
GGTCCAGGTTGCCGGCTGGGTCGTGCACGCGTACGCCGGCCTGCCTGGCCACCACGTTCAACTGCTCGATCGCCGCCGGACGACGGACGTCCGTGGACACGACGATCGGGTGCTTGCCCTGCTTGACCAGCCACTTGGCGAGCTTGCCGGTGGTGGTCGTCTTGCCGGAGCCCTGCAGGCCGAGCATCAGGATGACGCGCGGCGAGGTGGTCGACGGCGGCAGCCCGCCCTGGCTGTCGCCGAACAGGCCGAGCATCTCGTCGCGGACGATGCGCACCACCTGCTGGGCCGGCGTCAGGCTCTTCAGCACCTCCTCGCCGACGGCACGGTCGCGCACCTTGTCGACGAATGCCTTGACGACCTTGAAGTTGACGTCGGCTTCGAGCAGCGCCATCCGGATCTCGCGCAGCGCGATCTCGACGGTCTCGGGCGTCAGACGCACCTCGCCCCGGAGGTGCTGGAAGACGTCCTGGAGGCGGGTGCTGAGCGAATCGAACATGACGCAGGTCGGCACGGCCGGCCCAGGGGGGGCACGTGACAAACGCTGAGTGTACCACCGGTTACGGGAGTTGGGACGGCCGCACGAGACCTACACGCCCTTGAGCGTGTGTCCCAGCTTCTGCTTCTTGGTGGTCAGGTACTTGAGCGTGTGCTCGCCGGCCGGGATCTCCAGCGGTTCGGTGCGGGTCACCGACAGGCCATAGCCATCGAGCCCGACGAACTTGCGCGGGTTGTTGGTCAGCAGGCGCATCGATCGGACGCCGAGGTCGCGCAGGATCTGCGCGCCGATGCCGTAGTCACGCTGATCGGCCTTGAAGCCCAGCTGCTCGTTGGCTTCGACGGTGTCCAGCCCCTGATCCTGCAGGGCGTACGCACGGATTTTGTTCGTCAGGCCGATGCCGCGGCCTTCCTGGTTCAGGTACAGCAGCACGCCGCGTCCCTCGGCCTCGATCCGGCGCATCGCCCGGTCCAGTTGCGGGCCGCAATCACAGCGGGCCGAGTGGAAGACGTCGCCGGTCAGGCACTTGGAGTGCACCCGCACCATCACGTCCTCGCCGTCGCCGATCTCGCCCCGCACCAGCGCGACGTGGGTCTCGCCGTCGATGGGTGTGTCGTAGGCGTGCACCTGGAAGTCGCCGTACTCGGTTGGCAGCCGGGCCGTGGCGGCATGCTGTACGAGACGCTCGTGCCGCATCCGCCAGCGCACCAGGTCGGCGATCGTGATCACCAGCAGCCCGTGCTTGCGCGCGAACTTCGCCAGGTCGGGCACCCGCGCCATCTCGCCATCGGGCCGCATGATTTCGCAGATCACACCGGCCGGCGCCAGGCCGGCTGCGCGTGCCAGATCAACCGCCGCCTCGGTGTGCCCGGTGCGCACCAGCACTCCTCCGGATCGAGCCCGCAACGGCACGACGTGCCCGGGCTTGGCGAGATCGTGCGCCGTGGTCGCCGGGTCGATCGCGGTACGGATGGTGACCGCGCGATCGGGTGCCGAGATGCCGGTCGAGGTCTTGCCCTTGGCCTCGATCGAGACACACATCGCGGTGCCGGTCCGCGACGAGTTCTCCTGCACCATCAGCGGAATCTCGAGGGCGTCGAGCCGCTCGGGGGTCATCGCCAGGCAGATCCAGCCGCGCCCGTGCGTAGCCATGAAGTTGATCGCCGCGGGCGTAGCCAGTTCGGCGGCCATGGTCAGATCGCCCTCGTTCTCGCGATCCTCGTCGTCGACGACGATCACCATCGTGCCGGCCTTGAAGGCGTCAATCGCCTCTTCGATCGAGGCGAACGGCGAGCGTGGCCGGGTGGTCGACCCCTTGGCAATGCGCAGCGGACGGGTCATGCGTGTGTGACACCCAGCGACACGCCGCGCAAGACGTACTTGCCGACCATGTCGCATTCGAGGTTGACGAGCGTGCCGGGCGTGGCCAGGCCGAGCGTGGTGGCCGTCCAGGTGTGCGGGATGATTTGCACGTCGAATGTCGCCGCGTCGAGCGAGGCGACGGTCAGGCTGATGCCGTCCACGGCGACCGAACCCTTCTCGATGAAGTATGGGGCCAGCCGCGGCGGAAACGACACCCGCACCCGATGGAAGTCGCCCTCATCGGCCACCGACTCGATCCGCCCGGTGCCGTCGACGTGGCCCTGCACGAAGTGGCCGCCGAGCCGGCTGCCGACCGCCAGGGACCGCTCGAGGTTGACGGCCGCGCCGACACCGAGCGCGCCGAGCGCGGTCACCCGCAACGTTTCCGGCGACACGTCGGCACTCCAGCAGGTGTCGTCCCGCTCGATCACGGTCAGGCAGACCCCGTTGGTGGCGACGCTGTCGCCGATCGTCAAGTCGGCCGCCAGGAGGGTCTCGATCCGCAGGCGCTGCCCGCCGGGTACTGCCGTCAGCGCGCTGACCAGGCCGGTGGTCTCAATCAGTCCGGTAAACATCGGCTTCCAGAAGGACGTCGCGCCCGAGCGGCACGGTGCGGGGACACCACGAGGCCAGCAGCGCCGGCCCCTGCCAACGGACCGCGCTCGGCCCGAGAGGCTGGTCGCCGACCAACTCGCTGATCTGATCGACGACGCCGGCCTGCCAGCAGGCGGCATGCAGCGTCGGGCCGCCCTCGACCAGCAGGGACTGCAGGCTGCGGCCGGCGAGCAGGGCGAGCCCACCCCTGACGGTGCCGTCGGTCGCCAGCACTTCGACTCCGCGCTCGCGAAGGGTCGCCGCGCGGGGCGCCTCGGCAGCCGCGGCGCTGGTCAG
>JACDAO010000387.1 GCA_013695405.1 Acidobacteriota bacterium
ACTCGACCGACGCCGGCAGGTACGCGTAGGCCTCGCCATGGCGCGAGACCAGCCGCCCGAGCTGCGGCAGGACGTGGCGGAAGTACCAGAGATACGCGCCGCGTACCAGCGGCTGCTGCGGGGTCGAGAATTCGAGAATCGCCAGGCGTCCGCCAGGCCTCAGCACGCGCGCCACCTCGGCCAGGGCGATGCCGGCATCCTGGACGTTGCGGATGCCGAAGGCGATCGTGACCGCGTCCATCGATGCGGTCGCCGCCGGCAGGTGCATCGCGTCGCCGCGGACCAGCGTGATCACGCCGGCACGACCCCCGGCGCGCAGCTTGCGCTGCCCGACCCGCAGCATCTCGCCCGAGAAGTCGATCCCCAGCACCCGGCGCGCCAGCCGCCGCGCCGCCATCGTCCGCGCCACGTCGCAGGTACCGGTGCAGAGGTCGAGCACCTGTTCCTGACCGGTCAGCCCGAGCCGCCGCACCGCGCGCCAGCGCCAGTAGAGGTCCTGCCCGCCGCTGAGCACGTGGTTCAACAGGTCGTAGCGCCCGGCAATCGCGTCGAACATCCCCGCGATCCTGGCCGGCTGCTTGTCGGTGGCGGGCGTGATGCCGCCGTAGGTGCCGGTGCGGTCCCGGGCCGGCGTGGTCCGCCTCATGCGCGGCCCGCCTGCGGATCCCAGGCCGGGTAGAGCTCGTGCTCGATGCGCAGCAGCGACAGGATCCGTCCGGCCATGAAGTCGGCCAGATCGCCAATGGTCTGCGGCCGCTGGTAGAAGCCTGGCATCGCCGGCACCATGATCGCGCCGGCCTCCGCGCAACTGACCATGTTACGCAGTTGCGGCAGGCTCATCGGCGTCTCGCGCGGCACGATGATCAACGGCCGATGCTCCTTGAGCATGACGTCGGCGGCGCGCTCGACCAGCGAGCGCGACAGCCCGTGCGCAATCGCCGCCATGGTCTTCATCGAGCACGGCACGATCACCATCGCGTCGGCGCCGCGACTGCCGCTGGCGATCCGCGCGCCGAGGTCCTTGTTGCTGTGCAGCTGCCAGTCGCCGCGCCGGACCCCCTCACCCCAGGTGTTCTCGATGTAGGCCTGCAACCGGTCGACGCGAGCCTCGGGTCCAAGCTCGTCGATCAGCAGCCGGCGACCGTACTCGGTGATGACCAGGTCGACCTGCTGGCCATGCTCGAGCAGCGCCGACAAGGTCCGCATCGCGTACAGCGCGCCACTGGCGCCGGTCACGGCCAGCGCAATCCGCCGCGTCCCCGCTTCAGGCGACATAGACGCTCACTCCCGTGGTCACGAGGTACAACAGGCCGACCCACCCGTTGAGGTCGAAGGCGCGCTTGACCTGCGACAGATCCGTGTCGCTGACCAATGACTGCTCGAACACCAGCAGCGCGGCCACCAGCGCCACGCCGACCTGGTAGACCATGCCGAGGCCAGCCAGCACCCCGAGCCAGGCCAGGCCGCCGACAGTGACGACGTGCAGCGCCCGCGATATGCGAATCGCCCTGGCGACGCCGAACCGCACCGGGATCGAGCGCAGGCCGTGCGCGCGATCGAACTCGAGATCCTGGCAGGCGTAGAGCACGTCGAAGCCGCCAACCCAGGTGCCAATCGCCACCGCGAGCAGCACGGGCTGCCACGCCGGACCGCCGCCGGCGGCGATCCAGCCTCCCACCGGAGCGACCGCCATCGCCAGGCCGAGGAAGAACTGCGTCGCCCAGGTATAGCGTTTGGCCAGCGAATACCAGAACACGATCGCCAGGGCGACGGGCGCCAGCGCGACACACAGGAGACTGATCTGCGCGCACACCCACAGGAACGCCAGGCTCGCCACCGCCAGGAAGATGGTCGCCTCGAGCGTCGACACCGCACCGCGCGGAATCTCGCGCTGCGCCGTGCGCGGGTTCAACGCGTCGTGGCGGGCGTCGACCAGCCGATTGAAGGCCATCGCGGCACTGCGCGCGGTGACCATCGCCGCGACGATCCAGGCCACCCGGCCCCACGTCACCGGCACCAGCCGACTGGCGAGCAGAGCCCCGACCAGCGCGAACGGCAAGGCGAACACCGTGTGGCTGAAGCGGACGAAGCCGAGGTACGTGCCAAGTCGTTCAATCAGCGCCATGGATGCCCGGGTGGGTCCGACGTGCCGCGTCGGCGACGAGCTGATCGAGCCAGCGCACGTCGCCGGTGGATGCCGCGTCGGCCACCAGCCATTGTTCCACGTCGGCGACATCGGACGGCGGTCGTCGCACCAGTGCCCGCCAGGAGGCTCCCGGCGCCAACCGCCCGAGCGCGCCGCAACCCAACGCGTCGGCACCGCCGGTCGTGGCTGCCCGCAACAGGGCCGGCGCCGGCAGGTCGGGCGCCAGCGCCTGCAGGTGCGCCAGTTCCGCAAACAGGTTGAGGTCGTCGACACTCGCCAGGCTGTCGGTGCCGACCGCCGCGCGCACTCCTGACGCGAACACGCGCGACACTGGCGGATCGCCGACGCCGACCCAGCGATTGCTGCGGGCGCACAGCACCAGCGTGGCACCCGCGGCGCGCACCAGCGTCAACTCCGCATCACGGCATTGCGTGCCGTGGACGACCAGCATGCCTCGATGCAGCGCGCCGATCGACTGCAGGTAGTCCACTGGCGGCAATCGAGGCGGCGACCAGGTGTCGTCCCACGCCCCGAGGTCTTCGAGCAACGCACGGCAGGGACCGGTGCCGGTCGCCAGGAACTCGACCTCCTCGGGCGACTCCCCGACGTGGATCGTCGACACGCCGCCGGCGCCCGGCAGCCCCGCCTGCAGCGCCTGCACCAGCGCCGCGGACGTCGAGTACGGCGCATGCGGCGCAATCGAGATGGCCAGGCGCGTGTGGCCGGCGGCACGCAGGCCCTCGGCGGCATCGGTGGCGTCGCTCCGAGTACTCGCGGCGATCCGTGCCGCGGCGGCGGTGCGAAAGCCCAGCGCCTCGCGAAAGTGCACGCCCGACAGCGACGAGGCGGCCAGCGGCTGGACCGGGGCGTTGCTGTTGCCGACGTCGCCGACCCCCACGGCGCCGGTCGCCTCCATGCTCGCGATGGCCGCGCCCGCAGCGGCGCGAGTCTCGTCGGTGCCGACACCTCGCGCGCGACGCGCCTGCAGCAGGGCCCGCACCCAGGCGACGAACGACGCGGCGGGCGGCACGACACCGGCCAGGTGCGAGAGCTCGAGGTGCGTGTGCGCGTTGACCAGTCCTGGCAGGATCACGACATCGCCGAGATCGAGCGTCTGGCCGGCACGTCCGGAGGCGACCGAGCCGCTGCCGAGGCCGACGATCGTCCCGCGCGCGCTGTCCACCTCGATCCAGCCGTCACGCACGGTCGGCGAGACCACGGGCACGATCCAGCGCGCCGTGACGTGGACAATCATCCGCCGTTCACGCGGGCTGCGAGCGCTGCGCCCGCCCGGCGCGGCTGCGCGCCTCGTACCCGGCCAGTTCGGCCGGCATCAGCTCGGCGCCGTCCGGCTTGGCGATGTCCAGCGCCAGCCGCCGCGGCACCTCGCGCTCCCGGAACACCGGGCCGCCGACCAGATCGTAGTGCATCGTCCGCCGCATCGGCGCGAAGCCGGCATTCTCGATGTTGCGGACGATTTCGACTTCGTCCATGCAGTAGCTGGCACCCGCGGCACGCACGACGTTCTCCTCGATCATCACGCTACCCATGTCATTGGCGCCGAAGCCGAGGCTCAACTGTCCGACCTTGCCGCCCTGGGTGACCCACGACGCCTGGATGTTGTCGATATTGTCGAGCACGATCCGGGCAAGGGCCAGCGTCCGCAGGTACTCGGCGCCGGTCGACTCGACGCCGGCCAGCTCTGTGTGATCGGGCTGATAGCTCCAGGTGATGAACGCGGTGAAACCGCCGGTCAGGTCCTGCAGGTCGCGGACCCGCAGCAGGTGCGCAATCCGTTCCTCGGGTGTCTCGACGCTGCCGTACATCATCGTCGCGGTGGTGCGCAGCCCCTGACGATGGACTTCGTGCATCACGCCGATCCACTCGTCGGCGCTGGCCTTGTTGTAGCAGTTGAGCAGCTTGCGCACGCGGTCGACCAGGATCTCGGCGCCGCCCCCGGGCACGCTGTCCAGGCCGGCGGCGATCAGCCGCGACACGACCGCGGGCACCGGCAGGGTCGACGAACGCGAGATGTGCAGGATCTCTGGCGGCGACAGGGCGTGCAGCTTGAAGGCCGGATACCGCGCCTTGACGGCGCGGAACAGGTCCTCGTACCAGGCCAGCGGCAGGTCCGGATTGTGGCCACCCTGCAGCAGCACCTGGTTGCCACCAACCGCCCTGGTCTCGTCGATCTTGGCAAACAGCTCGTCGCGCGACAGCACGTAGCCGTCGCTGCTGCCGACCACCCGGTAGAACGCACAGAAGTTGCAGCGCGCGACGCAGACGTTGGTGTAGTTGACGTTGCGATCGATGATGTAGGTGACAACGCGTCCAGGGTGCTTGCGGGCGCGGATCGCGTCGGCCAGCTGCCCGAGCTGCCAGGTGCTCGCATCACGGTAGAGCGTCAGCGCCTCGGCGGCATCGACCCGCCCTCCCCCGGCCACCCGCTGCCGCAGTGCCTCCACAGACGTGTGCGTCATGGCTTACCTCATCGCCCGAGCCCGGCGGGCGCATGCAGCATCGACAAGCGGCGCAGGACCTCTGGGCGCTCGGGCGCAAGGCCGTCGGCGGCCGCCAGCGCCAGGTAGTACCCCAAGCCGCGCAGCGCCGCGTCGTCGAGCTCGTAGCGGATGTTGTCGCGCAGGTAGCTGACCAGCAGCGGTACCCGCGCGACATCGTCACCGGCGGCCGCGGCGGCAATCGCCGGAATCGCGGCCTGCCCCGCGCGGCAGGCCTCCTGCAGCACGCTGACAACCGACGAGGACAGCACGCCCGGCTGGGCGGCCCAGACCGCGAAGACGAACGGCAGGCCGGTCAGCGTCTGCCACGCCTCACCGAGATCAATCTTCTCGGCACCGAGTGCCTGCCACGGCGCCTGCAAGGCTGGGTCGCCAATCAGCAAGGCCGCCTCGGCGAAGTCGAGCATCGCAGCCAGGTCGGGCGCCGCGTCGACCAGCACCGGATCGATGTCGAACTGCTGGCGGCAGAGCACCCGCGCCAGGCCGACCGAACTGCGCGAGCTGACGTCCAGCGCCAGGCGCCGCACGCGGTCGATCGGCACGCGCGTGAAAATCGCCACCGAGTTGACCGCGCCGCGACAGCCGATCGCCAGGCCCGGCACGACGTCGTAGGTGACCGGACCGCGCAGCAGCTCGATTGCCGGCACCAGCCCGACGTCGATGTGACCGGCGTGCAGCAGATCGGCGCACACCGACGGCACGTCGAGCCGCAGGGTGAGCACGGGCTGCGCGTCCAGGCCGTGCACCAGCGGCCGGGCGTTGAGGAAGCCGACCGCGCCGACGCGGATCACCGCGCCTCCCGGAGGGCGAAGCGACCGTCGCGCTCGACCGGGTCGAGTGACGCGGCCAGGATGTTGCGGCGGACCTCCTCGAGGATGGCGCGGCGTGGCCCGTGCGGCAAGTCGTCGCGCGCCGGCACGCCGTCGAGATCGTCGGCGCCGAACAGCAGGCAGGCTTGCGCCAGTTTGGCGCCCATCC
>JACDAO010000403.1 GCA_013695405.1 Acidobacteriota bacterium
GCGCAGGCGCGGCCTGCTGGCTGCACGCTGCGGCGAGCGGCGCGACCGCCCCGACCGCCATGATGCTGACGAGGCCCTTGAGCATCGAGCGTCGCGACGTTGCGCGTGCTCGGGCCGGGTGCGGCACTCCGCGATCCGAAACTTCCGACTTCATGGCAGATCTCCTTTGGAGGCTGACCGTCCGGGTCCGCACGGCCGAGGCGCGGGGCCGCGAATCTGGTTCGCCGAGTATAGCAGCGAACCCACAGGTACTCCAGGGTAGGCTCAGTCGGTGTCGTCGCCGATGGCGAAGCGGCGGGCCGGGCCGCGCTCGCCGCGCACCCGTGCCACCAGCAGCGGGATGTACGGGCTGGCGAGCACCAGCACGGCCACCAGCAAGATCACCAGCGAGATCGGGCGCGTCACGAACGTCGTCACGTCGCCCTGCGAGATCGCCAGCGCGCGGCGGAACTCCTGCTCGATGCGCGGCCCGAGCACGACGCCGAGGATCGTCGGGCCGATCGGGAAGTCGAGCCGCCGCATCGCGTAGCCAACCGCGCCGATCAGGTACATCACCACCAGCTCGGTGAAGCTGTTGTGCAGCGACCAGACGCCCAGCGTCGCGAAGATCAGGATGCCCGAGTACAGCAGCGGGCGCGGGATGTCCAGCAGCCGCACCCACAGCCCGACCAGCGGCAGGTTCAGCACCAGCAGCATCAGGTTGCCGACGTAGAGGCTGGCGATCAGCCCCCAGACCAGCTCGCGCGAATTCTGGAACAGGAGCGGACCCGGCTGGAGGCCGTACTGCTGGAAGGCGGCCAGCATGATCGCCGCGGTCGCGCTGGTCGGCAGGCCGAGGGTCAGCAGCGGCATCATCGCGCCGCCGGCCGCCGCGTTGTTGGCCGCCTCCGGCCCGACCACCCCCTCGATGGCGCCTTTTCCCCACTCCTCCTTGTCCTTCGATAGGCGCTTCTCGAGGTTGTACGACAGGAACGTCGGGATTTCGGCGCCGCCGGCCGGCAGGCTGCCGATCGAGAAGCCGAGCGCCGTGCCGCGCAGCCACGGCCGCCACGAGCGCGACCATTCTTGCGCCGTCATCCAGACCGAGCCGCGCACCGACACCAGATCCTCGCGCGAGTAGCGCAGCGTCGAGGCGACCCAGAACACCTCGCCGACCGCGAACAGGCCGACCGCGATGTTCACCACGTCGATGCCGTCGAACAGCTCGGGTACCCCGAGGGTGTAGCGTGCCTGCCCGGTCTGCATGTCGATGCCGACCAGGCCGATGGCGAGCCCCAGGAACAGACTGAACATCGCCTTGGGCAGCGACCGCCCGACCAGACCGGTGACCGTCGTGAAGGCCAGCACCATCAGGGCGAAGTACTCGGCCGGCCCGAACAGGAGCGCCACGCCGACGACCACGGGCGCCACCAGCATCAGCCCGAGCGTGGCGAGGTTGCCGGCGACGAACGACCCGATCGCCGCCGTGGCGAGGGCCGCGCCGCCGCGCCCGCGTCGGGCCATCTGGTGGCCCTCCATCGCGGTCACCACCGACGCGGTCTCACCGGGCGTGTTGACCAGGATCGAGGTGGTCGAGCCGCCGTACATGCCGCCGTAGTAGATGCCGGCGAACATGATGAAGGCACTGGTCGGGTCCAGCTTCAGGGTGACCGGCAGGAGCAGCGAGATAGTCAGTGCCGGACCGATGCCCGGCAGCACGCCGATCGCCGTGCCGAGGGTGACGCCGATTAGGGCATAGAGCAGATTCTGAGGCTGGAGGGCAACCGCGAACCCCTGGAGGAGGCTGCCGAAGACGTCCACCGATCCTCCTCAGCCGCTCATGGGCGCGAGTAAAGCCACGTGACGATGCCGGTCAGCGCTCGAATCGCCTCCGCGAGCAGACCGGCTGGCAGCTCCAACCCGAGCACGCGCGTGAAGAGCGCGAACGTCCCGACGCTCACCAACACTCCGACGATCAGATCGCGCACGGGCGAGCGGCTCCCGAGCACCCAGGCTCCGGCGACCACGAACAGTGCCGCCGCCAGGATGAACCCGAGCGGTCGCCAGAGCACGATCAGACCGGCCAACGCCACGGCCATCAAGCCGAGCGTCCGCCAGTCGGTTGGCAAGCGTTCCGCCATGTCCGACGAGGCATTCAGATCGTCTGGCGCAATCCCGGCTGTCGCGGCGAGCACGTCGGAGGCGTGCTCGCTGGTCGCGACACGAGATGCTCCGATGGGCAGGTTTCGAGACGCGTCGATGGGCGCGGCGACGGTGGCGGGGACGCTATCGACGGGCGGCACATCAACAT
>JACDAO010000408.1 GCA_013695405.1 Acidobacteriota bacterium
AGCCGCAACGTGCTGCCGCAACCGGCCGCGATGTCGGGCCGTTGCCGCCTCTCCTGCTGCCGATCGGGCGTCGCCCGGCCAGGCACGGCCGCTTCTCCGACGGTCCCTGTCACAAAACTGCCAGTGCGCGCACCGCGTTGGGGCGTAGGGTTCGCGATCTCGCGTCGGATGACTGCTGTTTTGATTGCAATTATGGCTGGCATCCGCCTTGCGGTATGGCTCGACGGTTACGAACCTGCGCCTTCGACATGCTGTCGGCGCGCAGCGACGTCCGGATCGAGGTGAGGTCGGCGTGCTGTTCCGCAAACAAAAACCCGTCGTCGGACTGGACATCGGCTCGAGCGCTGTCAAGGCGGTCGAACTGAAGGCCGCAGGCAAGAGCTTCAAGGTCGTGGCCTTCGGGATCGAGCCCCTGCCCCCGGATGCCATCGTCGACGGCGCCATCATCGACGGCGCGGCCGTCGCCGATACCATCCGCCGCCTGTTCGAGCGGCTCGGCATCAAGAACCGGGACGTGGCCGCCTCGCTGTCGGGCAATGCGGTCATCGTCAAGAAGATCACGCTGCCGGCGATGACCGACGCCGAACTGGCGGCTTCGATCACCTGGGAAGCCGAGCAGTACATCCCCTTCGACATCCAGGATGTGAACCTCGACTACCAGGTTCTGAGCCGCCCGCCCAAGGGTACCGCCGCCGGGACCATGGACGTGCTGCTGGTGGCCGCCAAGAAGGAGACGATTGCCGACTACACCGGCGTCATCTCCCAGGCCGGCCGGGTTCCCGCGATCGTCGACGTGGACGCGTTCGCGCTGCAGAACGCCTTCGAAGTCAACTACGGCGCCCGTGACGCGATCGTCGCCCTGCTCAACATCGGGGCCAGCGCGATCAACATCAACGTCGTCCGCGGCGAGCAGTCGCTGTTCACCCGCGACGTGCCGATTGGCGGCAACGCCTACACCGAGGCGCTGCAGAAGGACTTCCAGCTGCCTCAGGAAAGCGCCGACCTGCTCAAGCGCGGCTACGCGGCCGATGGTCTGGACCCGGCGCAGGCCCGCGCCACGCTGCAGATGGTCACCGAGAGCCTGCTGCTCGAGGTCCAGAAGACGCTCGACTTCTTCCGCGGCACCACCGGCGCCGACCATATCGACCTGTTGCTGGTGACCGGCGGCGGCTCGCAGGTCGACGGCCTGGTCGACGCGCTGCACGAGCGACTCGGCATTCCGGTCGAGTTCCTCGACCCGTTCAAGACCGTCAGCTTCGATGCCGCCAGGTTCGGCGTGCCGGTGCTGTCGGAGGCCGCCGCCGCCTCGACCGTCGCCGTCGGCCTGGCCCTGCGCCGCATGGGGGACCGATGATTCGCGTCAATCTTCTCGCCGCCGAGCAGGTCAGCGCCAAGGCGCCGCTGTTTGCCGGCCTCGGTGCCCACAAGGTCCACATCCTCGGCGGCCTGGTGCTGGCCGCGGCGGTCGCCGGCATCGGCCTGCGCCACCTCGATCTGCAGACCCAGCAGCGCGACGCCACCCTGCAGTTGCAGCAGGCCCGCGCCGAGGAACAGCGCCTCAAGGCGGTGACCGACGAACTGGCGCGGTTCGAAGCCCAGACCGCGCTGCTGCAGCAGCGGGTCGCGTTGATCGAGCAGCTCCGCAAGGGCCAGCGCTCGCCGGTCACGCTGCTCGATCAGGTCAGCAAGACCTTACCCGATCGGCTGTGGCTGATCGAGATGAAGCAGGCCGGCGCCGACGTCACGCTCGAAGGCCGGACCACGACGCTGACCGCGCTCTCCGACCTGATCGGGAATCTCGAGAACTCGGGCGCCTTCGCCCGGCCGGTCGAGATCGTCAACAGCGAAGTCGAGAACAACAAGGACGGCGACCTGGTGAAGTTCCTGGTGAAAGCCAACTTCCCGATGGGCGCCATCGAAGCGCCGGCGCCCAAGGCCGGCACACGACCCGCCGCCGCGGCCCGTCGCTGAGGAGCCACTGCCATGGAACTGGGACTGAACAAGATGCCGTGGTGGGGCCAGCTGGCCCTGTACGTCGTGATCGGCGGTGGCCTGGCGGCCACCCATCACTACCTGTACGCCGTCGACCTCGAGGCCGCTGTCGCGACCACTCAAGCCGAGCGCCGCACGATCGAGACCGGGATCGCCCGGGCCCGCATCGAGGAGCGCCGTCTGCCGGAGTTCCGCAGCCAGGTCGCGGAGCTCAATGGCCGCCTGACCGCGCTGCGCAACGTGCTGCCCGAGCAGAAGGACGTCGGCGACCTGCTGCGACGCATCCAGACGCTGGCGACGCAGTCCAGCCTGACCATCCGCGGCTTCAAGCCGCAGGCCGTGGCGGTCAAGCAGCAGCACGCCGAATGGCCGATTTCACTGGAACTCGAGGGCACCTACCACGACCTCGGCGCGTTCTTCGACAAGGTCAGTCGGATGCCGCGCATCATCAACATCTCCGGCATCCGCATCAAGGCCCGTGACGAGCGCGACACCTCGCCCTCGACCGTGGCGGCGCAGTGCACGGTGACCACCTTCGTGCTGTCCGACGCCCCGCCGCCGGCCCCCGCCGGCC
>JACDAO010000411.1 GCA_013695405.1 Acidobacteriota bacterium
GCGCAATGTTGGCAATGCTGGCGTCACCGGGTACCAACCTCGATCCGTTGCCGCTGGCCCCGGGCGTGGAAGCGCCGCGGGTTTCGCCCGAGGCGGTCACACCGCTGATGCTGGCCAACGACCTGAGCCTGGCCAGGTACGAGGAGGTCGAACTGGCAATCAGCGCGGTCGTCACCCGCGAGGGCCGGATTGCGCGGACCGAACTGCTCGAAGGGGTGCCCAACCAGCGGCTGGTGCAGTCGCTGCAGGACTCGGCACGCTTTCAGCCGGCCAGCCGCGCCGGAACGCCGGTCGCGGTCAGCCTGGTGTGGGTGCTCAGTCACACCACCGTGCGCCCCGACATCGTCAAGCCGCAGTCGGCGGCCCGGGCCATCCGCGACATCAGCACGTAGCCTCAGCGACGTCCTGGCGCGCGCGCCGGGGCGGTGGTGCGCACTTCGAGCGTCGCCAGGTTGGCCATGCTGTCGGTGGCGCGCACCACCACTGATCCCTCGCCCAACTCGCCGATCGGCACCTGGAATCGCTCCTTCGAGCCGTCGAGCGCCCCGTCCTCCGGGAACACGGACCGCCACTTGCCGTCGGCCAGCAGCACGTCGACGCGCTCCAGTGGCGACGACGCGTCGGTCACCTCGAAGGTCAAGGTCGAGCTGCCCACTGGCTGGTCTCGCACCTGAATCTGGGGCGGCGTGTTGTCGATGGTGATCGGCCCGGCCTCGCGCTCGGCCTGCAGCGCACTGCCGGCTGGATTGGCGCGGGCATCGCTCGCGACCAGCCGGACCAGATAGCGCGCGTCGGGCAGCAGCGAGGTGTCCCAGGTGTAGACGCTGCCGATCAGATCCCGGGCCAGCAGGCGCCACTCGTCGGTGCCGACGCGGCGCAGCCAGATCTGATAGCGCAGATCGTCCTTGTCGACGTCGGTGGCTTCCCACTGGAAGGTCTGGAAGCCCTTCTGGTACAGCCGTCGTCCGACCGCACCGCCACTGGCCGTCGGCGTCGCCACCGCAAGCGCCTGGTCGCGAGCCGGCGCCGGGGTGGTCGACATGAAGCCGGCCAGATCGGGCGGCTCCTGGGTGCCGAACGGCTGCTGAAACACCACCCCCGGCGGGTGCACGGTCAGGCTGGCGATCCGCGGGCGCTGGTTGCGCGGCAGGTAGGTCAGGGTCACGCCGTCCAGTGCTGGTGCGGCGCCGGCGGTGGACCGGCCGAGCTCGACCTTCCACTGCAGGTACCGAGCAGGCGCGCTGTCGATCCGTTGCGTCCCGTCGTCGTCGCGCAGCGCCACCCAGTCGCTCCAGGTCTCGTCCGGCGTCGAGGTGTTGCCGCTTCGGGTGGAGAAGCGCAGGGTGCTGCCGTTCGGCGTGTCGCCGTCCCAGCGGAGCAGTCCCCAGGTGGCGCCAGTGGTCGCGTCCTTGACCTCGGACGTGTAGGTCCCACTCGATGCCGTGGCGCCGGCCAGCGCCAGGACCTTGCCCGGGTTGGAGCCCGTCAGGATGAAGCGAGGGCCCTGCGGCACGATCCGCGTCAACTGCCGCGCCGGCACTTGCGCCAGTCGCGACATCCGCACCGGGTCGCCATCGAGCGCGTAGACCACGCCGTTGTCGGCCGCCACCAGCAGCCGCCCGTCGCCCGCCACCGTCAGGTCGAACGGCAGTTCGCCCGATGCCTCCCAATAGGTCGCAATCAACCCGTCCGAGCCGAGGCGGTACACCGCACCCTTGGCGCCGGCGGTCGAGGCCGGCGTCGAGGCGGTGCTGCTGCCCGGCGACGCGGAAATCGCCGTGTCACCCACTGACACGATCGTCACCTCGGTGGTGACCACAGGCGTCGGGGTGGACGAGGTGGACGCAGCGGGAGGTGACGACGCGGTGGTGGCGGTGGGCGAGACCGCCAGCACGTAGGTGAAGCCATCGGGCGCCGGGCGAATCGCCTGCACCTGCGAGTACGGTCCGTCGAGCAGCGCGAACGGCCGGCCGCCTGGAGAGACGCGGTAGAGCCGGCCTGGACTGTCCGTGCCCACCAGCACCTCGCCCGAGGCGCTCACGCTCAACGCCGTGACGTTGGTGGCGGCGCTGTCGAAGATGACCATTGGCGATCCGCCAGTCCGGCCGACCTTGTACACCCGCCCCTTGCTGCCGGTCGCCACGTAGACCTGCTGATCGCGGTCGACGGCCAGGGCCCAGATGTAGGTCTCGTCCGGGTCGAAGAACACCGTCGCCTGACCGTCAGGGCTGACCCGGTAGACGCGTCCGTCCGGGGAGGTGGCCGCCAGCAATGCGTCGCCGTGCCACGCCAGCGCGTGGACCTGCAGTTCGTCGCTGTCCCAGAGCACGCGACTCGTGCCGTCACGGATCGCCAGCACCTGGCCGTCATTCCCGGTGCCGACGTAGACCGTGCCGTCCGGTCCGGGCACGGCGGTCCACAACGCCGGCGCGGCGTCCTCGTGCAGCACGGTGACTGCCGGCCCGAGGGTGATCCGGCCCTCGCGGGTGATCGCCACGTGCTCGCCGCGCCCGGCCATCCACTGTTCACTGCTGGAGATCTCCCAGCGAATGGGCCCGGCCGCGTGCACCGACAACGAGAGCACGGCAGCCAGGATCGGCGCCGCGATCACCAGACGAATCGAATGGGTCATGAAGCGATTACGGGACGAGAGGCAGCAACGTCAGCGTGCGCTGACCGGTGGCGACGGCATCGGCCGGCACTTCCCACTCGCCCAGCACGTCCTGCTCGAGCGCCGTGGTTGGCACCGGAGACGCATTCAGCACCGTCATCACCGTGCCAGGCAGGGCTGGCAGATCGCGGCCGTTGACCACGGTACCCGCCGCCGGGCGGGTCAGCCGCACGTACCAGCGGTCGCCCTTGCGGGCATCGTTGAGCAGCGTCACCAGTTCGTTGACCGACCGGGCCTGTTCGACCGATCGGCGGCGCCCCTCGAGCGCTGCCAGGGTCGAGCCGTCGATCACCTGCAGTTGCAACGGACCGGTCGCGTAGGTCGGAATCGGGACCTTGACCTCGTGCCGCTGCGGCGCGTTGCGGAAGCTCCGGGTCTCGACGGTCAGGATCACGGTGTCGCCGGCCCGCGGCCGTGGATCAGTCACCCAGGCGCGATCGAGCCGGCTCGACCGCTGCCGCTCGTCGGTCTGCACACTCAGCGCGATCCGGTCGATGCGCGGGCGGCCGAGGTCACTGCGCAGCACCGCGCTGAGCGGCGCGGCCAGCGACGCCGAGGCCGAGATCAAGGCGTTGTCGCCGGTGAAGACGTCATTGAGTCTCAACGTCGCCGCACCGATGTTGGCGGTGCCCTGCAAGCGGATGGTCGAGACCCCCAGTTCACGCTGGTAGGACTGCAGCACGTTGGCCACCGAGGCGAAGACCAGCAGTGGCGTGAACATCTGGTCCTCCGCGATTTCGAACGAAAAGGTCCGCTCCGGCGCGCCATTGGCCTGCATCGCCACGGTCAACGGAATCACCCGCGGCGTCGCGCCCAGGGTGCCGCCGATCGCGGTGGCACGATCCTGCGTCATCACGCCGAGCACCTCGCCCATCGTCGCCAGCTTGACCGAGTTCAGCAGGCTCGGAATCACCGCGACGACGTCGGCACGGGTAAGCGGGAAGTGTGACGGCCCGAGGTTGAAGAAGGGATGTCCGAAAGCCAGCACGCGCGTGCCCTCGACGCTGGTCACCGTGCCGGTGGCCCCGAGCGACAGGTCGCCGCGCACCAGGCTGACGCCGACCGCGTCGCCAGGCGCGAGTGGCGCGGTGGACGCGGAGGTCGCCCCGGAATCCCGGCGTGTCGCGCCCGCTCCCGCGGACACCGGCAGGAAGCCAGCCCCGGCGAACGCGTCGCCGATCCAGCGCGACATGTCCGGACCAAAACCAGCCATCGTCAGGGGCGTGGCGATCGGACGCAGCATCGGCATGGCGTCCGACGCCTGCGCCAGTCCCAGGCCGACCAGCGCGCGGCCCGGCAC
>JACDAO010000424.1 GCA_013695405.1 Acidobacteriota bacterium
GCGCAGGCCGCAGTCGCCAGCCTGCCGGCAACGCCCGAGGCGCGCGCCGAAGCGGCGTTCCTGCTGGGGCACAAGATTCGACAATTCGAAGAGGCGATGCTGCACGCCTCCGGCGTCCACCTCGAAGCGCTCAGTACCGCCGAGACCGTGGTCGCGGCCGGCGAGGTGACGATCGGTGTGCGGGCCTTCGTGCCGGACCAGGTCGAGGCAACGGTCGGCGACCTGAGTGTGGTCGTGCCGACCGGATGGACGCAGGCCGCCGCCGAGCCGCCGCAGCTTGGCGGCAGCGGCATGTACGCGCGCTTCTTCCGCGAGCAGCCAGCGCAGCAGGCGTCCTTCCGCGTCACCGCTCCGGCCGACGCCTCGCCGACGCAGCCCTACTGGCTGGAGACGCCGGGCACGCCGGAGGCCTTCGTCTGGAAGGACGATGGCCCGAAGAGCGTGCCGCTGGGGCCGCCGCTGGTCTCGGCGCGGGCGGTGGTCACGCTGGCCGGTGTCTCGCTGACCACCACGGTGCCGGTGATGTACCGGCACATCGATCCGGTGCGCGGCGAACTGCGTCGCCCGCTGGTAGTGGTGCCGGCGCTGTCGGTGCAGATCACGCCGAGTCTCGACGTCGTCCCCCTCGACGCGGCCGCGCAGCCGCGGCAGATCACGGTACGAGTCGAGAGTTTCGCGCCAACCGCAGCCACCGGCGAGGTGGCGATCGACCTGCCGACAGGCTGGACCTCGACGCCAGCGCGGGCCCCGCTCTCGATTGCTGGCGCCGGGCAGGGCCTGACCACCGTCTTCGAGGTGCGACCGCCGGCCGGCGTCACGGCCGGATCCTACGCGCTGTCCGCGCACGCTACGGCGGGTGGACAGACCTATCGGCATCGGCTGCGGCTGCTCGCGCACCCGCACATCCAGACGCAGCGCATCTACGAGCCGGCGCGCCTGCAGTTGCGTCTGGTCGACGTCGCGGTCGCCCCCATCACGCTGTCGTATATGATGGGCACCGGCGACGAAGTGCCCGAGGGGTTGCGGCGCCTCGGTGTGGCGGTCACGCTGCTCGCGCCGACGGAGGTCGCCTCGGGCGATCTGTCGCGTTTCGACACGATCATGGTCGGGGTGCGGGCTTCGGAAGTCCGTCCCGATCTGGTCGCCAACATGGTCCGGCTGCTCGACTACGTCCGCGCCGGCGGCACGCTGATCGTGCAGGAGCAGCACGAGGTCTACACCCGGAAGCAGCTGGCGCCGTTCCCGGCCGAGATCGGCTCACGCGTCACCGACGAGGACGCGCCGGTCACGATCCTCGACCCGTCCCACCCGGTGTTCACGACCCCCAACCGGATCACCGCGGACGACTTCGCCGGCTGGCGTCAGGAACGCAACGCCAACGGCTTCACCACCTGGGACGCCCGCTACACGCCCCTGCTCGAGAGCCACGATCCCTGGGACACCCCCCAGAAGGGCGGCCTCGTGTACGCACGCCTCGGCAAGGGTCAGTTCGTCTACTCGGCCTACTCATGGTTCCGCCAGCTGCCCGAGGGCGTCCCCGGCGCCTACCGCCTGGTCGCCAACCTGGTCAGCCTGGGGGCCGAGAAGCACTGAGGAAGGGACAAGGGAGAAGGCAACGAAGCTGCGACGGTTCATCGCAGCGGCAGCGCTTCGTCGATCAACATCACCGGGATGTCGTCACGCACCGGGTACAGATAGGCGCCATCGGCGCGCACCAGGCCCTCGGTCACCGGCTGGGTGACCGCCGCGCCGCCGCGGGTCTTGACGCTCCCGGCCGCAATCCGCGCATTGAGGGCCGCCAGCGTGTCGGCGCTGGCGAGCGTCACCGGGGTCTTGTCTTCGGGGCACACCAGAATCGCGAGTAGTTCGGCATCGACCATGGGACGGGAGTCTACTGCGTCTCCCGTCCCCATGGGCGAAGGCACTGCCTACTTCTTCGCGACTGGCGCGTTCTTGGCCACCACCGTCGGCGCCTTGGGGGTCCAGAAGCCCGGGTCGGCGTCGATCCACGCCTTGGTCAGCACGCTCATCGCCGGCCGCAGGCGGAACACGTAGGTCTGTGACGACTCGATGGCGCGCTGCGCCATCTCGCGTTGCGCCAGGCGGCCGTTTTCACCGACGGCGTCACGGTAGGCGTCGGCGCCGTGCATCGGTCCCACCTTGTCCATCTCGGCCAGGGTCTTGCGCGGGTAGAAGAAGAAGAACGTCAGGTCGGGGCCGCCGGCCTCCATCTCGTACACCGACCAGTGTTCGTCCATCTTGGCCTTGGTGTGGGCCTCAGCGATCTGGCGCCAGGCCGTCCGGAAGTCGCGGTCGAACCCGGCCTTCACTTTCACCACGTCGACCTGCATGTAGCGCATCTCGGGCAGCGGCACGTCCGGCTGGTAACTGAGCGGCGCTCGATAACCTGCCATGATCGTCGAGGTCCGGCTCAGCATGTCGCTCTCCTGCGCCGAGAAGCCGTCGGTCTCGCTGACCAGTCCGGTGTTCTTCTCGACCGCGGCCTCCGACTGCTCGAACGCATCGTACGACGCATACCGCGACAGGAACCACGCCTCGCCCGGCCCCGCCACCGTGGTCATCCCGAGCCAGGTCTGGGGCGCGCCTGCCTTGCTGTAGGCCCCCGCCCAGCGTCCCTCGTTGACGGCGTGCGCGGCGCTGTGCCCCGGTCGCACCTCCTCCCGGTAGATCACCAGCAGCGGCAGCGGATTCCCTGCGGCTGCCGGCGTGGCCGCCGGAGTGACGGCTGGCGCCGGGGCCGGCGCGGTCTGCGCGACCACCGGCGTCACCGAGGCAGACAGCAGACAGACCAGCAGACCGGATCGCATCTCATGACGCATCGCACCGCTCCTCGCAAGGCATGGCCTCGCGCAATGGCAGTTCCCGCGCCAGGCGCGGCTGCCAACCATCCTGTTCCCTTGCGGAAACCCCGTGCGGCGCCTCGGGTGAGGAGGCTCCGCCCTCAATTGGATGAGCTGAACCATACGCTTGTTGCGAGCGGGGGGCAACTGTCGAGCGATAGGCAACCGGGACGGCGGCCGCCCTCGTCAGATGGTGACGGTCTTCTCGACGATGAAGATGTTGTTGTCGGTCTCCTGAATCAGCACTTCGACGCTGTAGGTGATGCCATGGCCCGGGAACTTGCCGCGGATGTGCGCCACCACCTGCTCCCACACGTGCAGGGCCACGTTCTCGACGCTCGGCCCCCGGCCGTTGAGCAGCACCACGCCGTCGGGTTCGAACAGCTCGGGATCGAGGAAGGTCGCGTCCTGCTCGGTGACCAGCATCTTGTGATCGAGAAAGCGCATCACCGCCTTCAGGTCGCCGAAGTCGAGCGCCATGTCGAGTTCGTCGCGCGGGAACATCTCGCACCAGACGGTGACGGTGCCGCGCCAGGTGTGGCCATGCACCCACTTGCACTTGCCCGGGTAGCCGAGCTGCCGGTGGCCGGTGTGGAAGTGCGACTGGACGATGATCTTCTCCATCGATGCATTCTAGCGGGCGGCTTCGAACTGCATCGCGTGTACCTCGAGCGTCACGGCGGTGCCGGGGCGCCCGTTGACCGTGTCGAGCACGAACAGCAGCGCGTGCAACCGGTCGGTCGGCATCGCGCCCGAGGCCGGGCGTATCGGCCGGAACGCCGCAGCCTCGAGCGTCACCCACCGGCGGGTCGGATCGGCCAACAGCGAATGACGCCAGCGCAGGCCCTCACCTGGCCGCGATTCGCGCCCCTGCACCGACACCCGCATCGGTGCCGAGGCGCTGACCTGCACGTGCAGCCGCGCCCAGATCGGGGATCGGGCGGGCAGGTCGGCGACCAGGGCCGCGAACTGGCTGGCCCGCGCACCGTCGGCCAGTGTCAGCCTCGCCCGGCTACCGCCGTCGGCGGCCGGCTCGTGCTGCGCGCCCGACCGTGCATCGTGTTCGAGGTGCCATCCCGTCGCGGCCAGTGGCACCAGTGTCTCGGCCGGTGGTGGCGCCTCGCGTGCCGACGCGGCCAGGCGCGCTGGTCGCGTCCCGTTGTGCTGACG
>JACDAO010000444.1 GCA_013695405.1 Acidobacteriota bacterium
GCCGGGATTGTATGCGAAACGAGGTGCGGGCGAGCCGCGGAGGGGAGGCCGACGAGCTAAGTGAATATCGGGCCCGCCCCCCGGGCAGCGTGCAACCACTGTCCCGGCGACGCGCGCGGGTACACTGCCGCCCATGCGTGCCCTGCTACTGCTCGCGCTCGCCCTGGTGGCCCAGGCGCCGTCCGTCTCCGTGATCCAGGACGGCGACGCCCACGGCGACCCGCCCTACCTGCTCGAGGATGGCTGGGAGCCGCTGCTCGACGGCTCGTCCCTCGCGGGCTGGCGCGCCTGCGAGGCCAACGCGACGAACGACTGGCAGGCGGTCCGTGCAATTCGCTACGAACGTATCCTGAGCCCGACGCAGCTCGCCGGACGCGCCACGGGCGGCGGCGTCATCCTGAACGGCCCGGCCGGCAAGACCGCGAACCTGTGTACGACGCGCGCGTTCGGCGACATCGAGGTGTACCTCGAGTTCATGCTGGCGAAGGGCTCGAACTCCGGGGTGTATCTGCAGGGCCTGTACGAGATGCAGATTCTCGACAGCTGGGGCACCACCGAACCGCTGACGTCATCGGACCTCGGCGGCATCTACCACCAGTGGATCGACAACCGCGGAATCGGTGGGTCCGCGCCGCGCGTGAACGCGGCCCGGCGCCCCGGTGAGTGGCAGTCCTACCAGGCCTGGTTCCGCGCGCCGCGGTTCGATGCCGCCGCCAGGAAGATTGAGCCGGGGCGGTTCGTGCGCGTGCTGCTGAACGGTCAGCTGGTGCAGCGCGACGTGGACGTGGCCGGACCAACGCGCGCGGCGCTGGACGTGCCGGAAGGTCCCACCCACCCGCTGATGCTCCAGGGTGACCACGGACCGGTCGCCTTCCGCAACATCCACGTGCGGCCGCTGCGTCCCCTCGTCGTCCGTTGACACTGGCGGTCAACGAACTCGAACACGCCGTTCGGCTTCGAATACCTAGCTGCGGGATCTGTCCCGCATTTGCCAGGCGCGGCCGGACAAGTCCGGCCGCTACGCATCGTCTGGCCGTTGCGCGGCCTGCATCACTCAGGGCACGGGGCCGCTGACCGTCCAGATGAACGACTGGACGTCGACCATGTCGCGCGCGCCGTGCGGCTTCAGGAAATCCAGCAACCCCTGGCTCCACGTGAGCAGGCGCTGGTACGTGTCCCAGGACGGCCTGGCGTTGTAGAACAAGTCCACGCCGAGTTGACGCGCCGTTTCCTGGGTCGGCTTTGGTTTGAGGAACATGTGGACGTCGGGACGCACGAGGAATGGCACGACGGTCAGCGTCGGCCAGGACAGCACCCGCGTCCCCGGGTTGAGCGTCGGCAGCGACTCGAGCGCCTCGGCAAGGGCTTCGAACGTCGCGCGCGTGGGCTCGGCTTGCTCGACCACGTCGGCCAGCGCCAGCAGGAAGGGCGCGGGCGAGCCCTTCGTGAGTGCCCAGTTCAGCACGGGCAGTTCGCCCTTGCGTGCGAGCAATGCCACTTCCTTCGTCTGCACCACCTTCATGACCAGCGCACCTGCGGCAAGCGGATCATCCGCGGCGAGCGCGCGCAGGTGGCCCGGCGGGAACTGCTGTGCCCAGAGTTCGCGCTGATTGGCCTTCCACGTGCGCTCGGCGTTCTGGTACTGGGCGCCCGACATCCCGTCGGGGTAGTGCGCGACGAAGCGCTCGTAGGCCTGATTGAGCGTCCAGGCGGCAGGACCCACGGCCTTCCGTGACTTCCCCGTGCCCGAGGTGGCAGACGGCGCTACGGGGTGGCAGTCCGAGGTGGTCTCGATGCGCCACCCGTCGAACTGGCCCAGCGCGGAGAGATCGCTGGCGGGTTCGATGAATGTCTTGCCGAGGCGCTTGACCTCTCTCCTGCCAGAGGCGTCGATGAAGCCGACCAGGGCGTACATGTAGCCGATGCAGAACACCTTGCCGAACCCGAGAAGAGGCAGGTTGCGATGGACGACGAGTGACCCTACAGTAATCGCGCTCATGTGCTCCTGGTGGCGAGTGACTCCGACGCGTGACCCGGTCAGCGGAGCACGGCGTTCGAGCACTGAGTCTACTCGGGTCGGAGCGCTCGTCGGGGCGGCCGCTGCAGGGCGCCGTAATCGAACACGGGACCATGGCCTGCACGGCCCGGTTGATGCACGCTAATCGAGCAGACGGGCCGGGCTGCGGGCGCACTCTCGATCAAGCGGCTCGCCGGCCTCGCGGCGGGCCACGCGGCACAGGCCATGGCTGGCGGGCGCCCCGGAGAGCTGTCGCTGTTCAGGACGATCGAATCGCTGTCGATTGCCGTGCAGGGCAAGCGCCTGCTGTGGCGGACCGCGCTGCAGTGTGTACCTGAGGGCGACGAGAACCGCCAGCGGTTCGAGGAACTCGAGCGCGCCGCCGGGCGCCAGTGGGAACGCGTGGAGGCCTGCCGACTGTCACTGGCGGCAGCGACGTTCGACACCGCGCCCTAGTCCGCCTCCTCGAACTCGGCCCGGTACCGTGCAACGCCCGACACGCCGGCCATCGCGTCCGGCTCGAGCACCAGCACCATGAACGCGGCGTCGGGGATGCCCAGCCACTGGCTGATCAGACCGCGCGTCGAGGCGGGCGTGAAACCGAATCGCGGGTAGTACTCTGGATGGCCCACCACCACCACGAACGGGCAGCCTCGTTCGCGGAGCACCTCCACGCCACGCTGCACGAGGTGCGAGCCGATGCCCTCGCGCTGACGCTCCGGGACCACGGCCATCGGCGCCAGTCCCATCCCGAGGCGCGGTCCGCTGGCTGTCTCGACGACCACGGGCGTGAAGAGGATGTGCCCGACAATTTCCTCGTCTTCCGCGACCAGTGACAGCGCCTCGGCGCACGATTCCCGCAGGCGTTCGACCAGCTCCGCCTCCATCGGTTGGCCGAACGCGAGCTCATTGACCCGGCGGACGTCTGGCGCGTCTTCGGGACGCTCCGGGCGGATGGTCGTCAAGTCCCCCCACGAACACGCTGAGCATCACCGTCGGACAAGTCCGACGGCTACCACTAGCACGCACAAGTCCGACGGCTACCACC
>JACDAO010000447.1 GCA_013695405.1 Acidobacteriota bacterium
CCCCAGAGCCGCTGTGATGGCCGCAAAGGCCAGACCCATCAGGACGTAAACGACGAGCAGACCGCTGGCCACCGGGGTCCACCGCCGACGGTAGACCGCGCCCAGGCCGATCGCCAGGACCACGAGATACCAGATCCAGAACAGATCGACGAAGCCGAGCACCGCCGCCAGGAACGAGCCTTCCGCGAGATCGGGGAAGAACACGCCGAGGTTGGTGGCACTGCTCATCGTGCCGCGCTGGTAATTGACCGGCAGGGTGAAGACCTGCTGCAGCAGCGAGATGACCCCGGCATGGGTCACCACCGCGAACACCTGCTTGTAGGACGCCTCGCCTCCGAGCACGGTGAAGACGCCGAACAGGATCCCGGCAATCAGCGCGGTCATCAGCGGCCCGAACAGCAGCACCGCGCCGCCCTGCAGCCAGGCGGCGATGGCCGCCTGCGTCTGGATGCCCTGCTGCATCTCCGCGGTGACCGTGCCGCCGAACGCCTCGACGTTGGTCACGGCCTGATCGGCGTACGCGAGCTTGCCGACGTCGGTGGAGAGAAAGACCGCGAACCCCACGGCCACCAGCAGCGTCGTGAACGCCAGCACGTCGGCCCAGCGGGGGTGCGCCGCGACGTCGGCCATGGTCTCGCCCGGTGAGAACAGGACGCCAACGACACGCTGGAGGAAGGAGAGCGGCCGTGCCGCCGTGAGGTCCTGGGTCATGCAAGTCCTGGGACGAATCGGATGCACCTAACGCCACCCCACGTCGTCCAAGTGCTCCGTTCCGCCACGCGTATAGTACGCAACGCCCGCGCGGGATGTTCGGAAGCGGACGGTTGCAATCGCGCGACCGATCGGCCGGGCGAGGCAGGTAGACTAGCCGGATGCGTGTGGCGTGCCGTCTGCTGCTGGTGCTGGCTGTGCTGGTCCTTCGTCCTGGCGGCGCGTCCGCGCAGGCAGTGGAGGGCGTCGGCACGCGCGCCCTCGGCATGGGCGGGGCCTTCGTGGCGGTGGCTGACGACGCTTCGGCGACGTACTGGAATCCGGCCGGACTGGCGACGGCGGCGCTGTTCTCGCTGGTGCTGGACACCAACCGCGCCGGTTACGACGATCAGCCGGTGCCCGAGGGGCGCGGCGTGCCGTCCGGCGCCCGCGCCGACCTCCGACGCAGTGGCACGCTGCTGGCCTTCGGCGTTCCGCCACTGGGCGGCACCGTCTACCGCCTCACGACCCGGTCGGCTCGCGTGATCAGTGCCGGACCGGTACCGCCCCCGGCCGGCACGCTGGCCGAACTGTCGGTGCTGCGGACCACCCACGCCGGCGTCAACCTGCTGCAGACCGTGCTGCCGGGCGTGCACGTCGGCACCACGCTGAAGTACGTTCGTGGCACGGCGGCACACGGAGGTGTGGCGCCGGCGCCGGACGATCCCCTTGACGCCGCCGGCGATCTCCGCACCCGGACGAGCCAGGCCTTCGATCTCGATGCCGGCCTGATGGTCGACCTGCGCCGCGTCCGGCTCGGGCTGACGATGCGCAATGGGCTGGAGCCGGACTTTGCGACGCCAGACGGCGCGCGTCTCGAGTTGCCGCGACTGTTCCGGAGTGGCGTCGCAGTGTTTCCCACCGATTCCTTGATTGTCTCGGTTGACGCCGACCTGACCTCGACACCGGACCCGGCGGGCCCGCGCCGATCGCTTGCCGCCGGCGTCGAGCAGCAGCTGTGGAACAAGCGGCTGGCGATTCGCGGTGGTGTCAGCCTGAGCACACGCGGTGACGTCAGGCCGGCCGTCAGCGCAGGGAGCAGCGTGAGCCTGCGCAGCGGCCTCTTCGCCGACGGCTACGTCGCGGTTGGCCTCGGCGACGCCGCGCCCGGTGGCGTCGGCGTCGGCCTGCGATTCGTCTACTGAGTGCTGTTCGCGTGGCAATCGGCCTGTTCCGTCGGTCCGCCCCCCTGAGTCAACGTTTGCATTCGCCTGCCGATTGAGGGGCGGCAGAGATGGCGACCTGGGTCCGGCTTCACCCAGAATCCGGCGGTGCCGACGGGGTCCTCGGTTCGGCATCCAGGATGCATCTCGTCAGGGGAACATGGCGGTCCGAATCGGCGAGCTCCTGCTGAAGGAGAAGAGGATCACGCCCACGCAGCTGCAGGAGGCCCTGGGC
>JACDAO010000475.1 GCA_013695405.1 Acidobacteriota bacterium
CTCGATGGCGTAACGCGAGCACGAGGGTTCGTAGCGACAACTGCCGCGGAACAGCGGCGACAACGTCACCTGGTACGTGCGGATCAACAACCGGGCGCCGCGCACCGCCGGACCCGGCGTCATGCCCGGGAGTCCCGCGCTGGCACGAGCGCCACGCGAAGCCGCCGCAAAGCGGCCAGGTAGTCGGAGACCAGCAAGGGAAAAGCGGCGCTGTCGAAGCCGCGTCTCGGGATCAGCACGAGATCCACGCCAGGCAGCAGGCGATGGTGGCGGAACAACTCGCGGGCGCGGCGTTTGGCGCGGTTCCTGGTCACGGCGGGGCCGAACTTCCGCGTGGCCGACACCCCAAGGCGTGCCGCCGGCGCGGCGGTCTCGCGGGCGAACAGGGTCAGGAAGCGACCGTGGTGCTTCCTGCCCTGCGCGTACGCCTCCAGGAAGTCGGGCCGCCGGCGTACGCGCTCGTGGGGACGAAGCGTGAGCCGCATGGCGGCGGCCGATCAGCGTTCCGAAGAGACGGTCAGGCGCTTGCGCCCGCGGGCCCGGCGACGCTTCAGGACCAGCCGGCCATTCTTGGTGGCCATGCGGACGAGAAAGCCGTGGGTGCGCGCGCGGCGACGGTTGTTGGGTTGGAAAGTACGCTTCATGGCTGAACAGGTCCGGGGAACAGGCCCGGGCTGGTTCCGGGCGCTCGATCTGTGCGGCCACACCTCCACCGCGAACTGCCGATGGTAGTGCACCGCCCTGATGCTGTCAACGTGAACCGGGCAATCGCGCACGACGCGCTGACCTGCCCACGGCTGACGTCCCGGGTCGGTTCGAGGCCGTCCGGGCGCTCTGGTACACTCGCCGTCCGGCGCTAACCAACGCTACTTTTCCACAGCTGTGGAAAAAATTGTGCAAAAAACCTGGCTTTCGCCCGGCGCCGGACTGCCAGACCCCGCAAATTGCGGCGTACACGCGTAAGCGAAGGTCGAAGAGATAGAAAATTCGACGCTTTCTTTGATTTTCGCCCTGGTCACATCCGCGTCACACTCGAGTACTCCAAGGCGAAAGTCGGCACAATGTCAAGCGTGGTGCGGCGTAGCCGATGAGCGGGCACATATGGGAGCAGGTGCTGGCGCGGGTCGAAGCCAAGCTGAACCGTCACACATTCCTGACCTGGTTCAAACCGACACGCTTCCTGCGCGAGGAGGGCGACACCCTGGTCGTCGAAGTGCCGGATGGCACCGTCCGCGACTGGCTGCTCCGGCATTACGCGTCCATCCTCACCGAAGCGGTCGCCGAGGCAGGCCGGCCGGGCGCGGTCATTGCGTTCGTGGCCGCCGACGGCTCAGCTGGGCGCGAGCCCTCGCCGAGCGAGGCGCGGTTGCTCCAGCAGGCCGACGACCCGGCCGTGCCCGGTCCGCTGCCCCAAGGCACCTCGGGCCTGAACGCCCGCTACACCTTCGAGACCTTCGTGGTCGGGCCCTCGAACCAGTTCGCCCACGCCGCGGCGCGGGCCGTGGCCGAGGCGCCCAGCCGCTCCTACAACCCGCTGTTCATGTATGGGGGGGTCGGGCTCGGCAAGACACACCTGATGCATGCGATTGGGCAGTACGTGGTCCGTCACCAGGGGCCGGTGATGCTGACCTACATCTCGAGCGAGCGGTTCATGAACGAGATGATCAACGCCATCCGGTACGAGCGGATCTTCGATTTCCGCGAACGGTATCGCAACGTCGACGTGCTGCTGGTCGACGACATCCAGTTCCTGGCCGGCAAGGAAGCTACCCAGAACGAGTTCTTCCACACCTTCAACGCGCTCTACGACGCTGGCAAGCAGATCGTGCTGAGCAGCGACAGCCCGCCGCATGAGATTCCGGCGCTCGAGGAGCGACTCCGTTCACGGTTCAACTGGGGCCTGATCGCCGACATCCAACTGCCCGATCTCGAGACCAAGATTGCCATCCTGAAGAAAAAGGCCGACGCCGACGGGGTGCCGCTGGCCGACAACGTGGCGCTGTACATTGCCACCAAGATCAAGTCCAACATCCGTGATCTCGAAGGGTCGCTGATCCGGTTGGTCGCCTATGCCTCGCTGACGGGCAAGGACGTCACACTGGCCCTGGCCCAGGACGTCCTGCGCAACACCATCGGCTCCGAGGAGCGCGCGGTCACCATCGACGCGCTGCTCAAGTTCGTCGCCGAGTACTACGGCGTCCGGCCGAGCGAGTTGAAGACGGCCAGCAACTCGCGCACCGTGGTCATCCCGCGACAGGTCGCGATGTACCTGTGCAAGCACCTGACCTCTGCGTCGCTGCCCGACATCGGCCGCGCCTTCGGCAAGCACCACTCCACGGTGATCCATTCGATCCGCAAGGTCGAGGACGACCGCCGGAAGGACGCGGATTTCAACAGCCAGATCACCACCATGCTCGACAATTTCCGCTAGCGCCACAGGCCCCCCGGAGGTTTTCCACAGCCTGCGCGGCGCGCCCCTGTTCATCGCCTGTGGACCGTCGGAACCGGGCCGAGCCGCACAGGCGACGTGACCGTTTCCCACAGTTGCCGTGCACAGGCTAAGTTGCTGACCAGTGGGAAGTTGAAGTCGATCTCCGACGCTTCAACCGCCCTTTGATCTCTGATATACTTTCCTTCTTGCGATCTCCTTGGAATACATCTCCTAAGGGCCCGCATGTCGGCTGGGTGCTCCACGTCTTCGAGGTATCGCCTGCATGGAACTCGTCGTCCGCAAGAACGATCTGCTTCGCGAGCTACAGCTCTTCCAGGGCATCGTGGAACGTAAGAACACGATGCCCGTGCTCGCCAACGTGCTGCTGCGGGCCGAGGGGGATCAGGTCGAACTCGTCGCTACCGACCTCGACGTCGGCCTGCGCAGCACCTGCACGGCCCAGAGCGTCGGCAAGCCCGGCACGCTGACCCTGCCCGCCAAGAAGCTGTTCGAGATCGTCAAGGCGCTTCCGGAAACCGATATCCGCATCGAACAGAACCGCACCGGCGTGACCGTCGCCGCCGAGCGCTTCGAGTCGCACCTGTCGACCCTCCCGGCCGATGACTTTCCGCAATTGCCCGTCGCCGGCGAAGCCGTCGCCACCCTGCCCCGCGAGCCGATTCGGCAGATGGTCGCCAAGACGATGTTTGCCATCACCGGGGAGGACACGCGCTACTACCTCAACGGCGCGCTGTTCGTGCTCAAGCCAGACGGCATGAGCCTGGTGGCCACCGACGGCCATCGCCTCGCCCTGGTCACGGTCACCGCTGAAACCGGCGCCGCCGACGAGGTCAAGGCGCTGCTGCCGAAGAAGACCATGCAGGAACTCAATCGCCTGCTGAGCGACGGTGAGGGCGACGTCGCTTACGAGCGCGCCGAGAATCATCTGTTTTTCACGGTCGGCCGTCGCCGGCTGTTCTCGCGGCTCATCGACGCGCAGTTCCCGGCCTACGAGCGCGTCATCCCGAAGAACAACGACAAGTCGGTCGACTTCGAGCGCGACCGGCTAACAAGTGCGATTCGCCGCGTCTCGCTGCTGTCCAACGAGCGGTCACGAGCCGTGCGATTCCTGATCAGTACCGGCAAGGTCGAGGTGACCTCACAGAGCCCTGATCTCGGCGACGCCCGCGAGGAACTGCTGGTCAGCTACGACGGGCCGGACGTGCAGATCTGCTTCAACGCCCAGTACGTCACCGACTTCCTCGCGGCGGTCGAGACCGATCAGGTCAGCCTGTCGTTCCGCGACGACATGAGCCAGGCTGTCATGAAGCCCGTCGCTGCCGACGGCTACGACTACACCTACGTGATCATGCCGATGCGGCCGTAGCCGCCTCATCGTGCTGCAGCGGCGCGCGTGCCCGATCCGGGCAGCCGCCGCGATCGTGCCCGGGGCACCATGCGGCCCCGCGTGATCGAGAAGATCGAGTCCAGATGGAACCACTCAGCGCCCACCCCCCCGTACCAGAGACGTCGTTGCGCCCAACCGCCCACGAAGGGGCTTATGGCGCCGACAGCATCAAGGTCCTCGAAGGCCTCGAAGCGGTCCGCAAGCGGCCCGGCATGTACATCGGGACCACCGGTGAGGCGGGCCTGCACCACCTGGTCTACGAAGTCGTCGACAACTCGGTCGACGAGGCGCTCGCCGGGCACTGCAACGAGGTCAACGTCACGATTCACGTTGACGACTCGGTAACCGTGGTCGACGACGGCCGTGGCATTCCCGTCGACATGCACGAGAGCGGCAGGTCGGCCGCCGAGGTCGTGTTGACGGTGCTGCACGCCGGCGGCAAGTTCAACCAGGAAGGCAGCGCCTACAAGG
>JACDAO010000478.1 GCA_013695405.1 Acidobacteriota bacterium
GACCAGGCCCGACAACAGCGACACCACCCGCCTGGCCGACGGCGCGCCGGCGCCATCGGATGACGCGAATGTCGCCAGCACGCGCCGCCCGAGCGGCAGGCCGTTGATCGTGTCCTTCAGGTCAGCGGCGGCTTTCGGGAGCTCGTCGATCAGCGCCGCGCCCTGGGTCTGCAGCGGACTGGCGAGCAGCAGCGCGCCGGCGCCGGTGGCCAGCAGCAGCGCCACGCAGACCACGGCGAGCGCTGCCAGATCACCCAGCTTCCACCAGCGCTGCACCAGTTGCGCCAGACTGCGCAGGAACACCGCCAGCAGCAGCCCGGCGAAGGTCACCAGCAGCGCCGTGATGCCGCGCCACGCCAACAGCCCCACGACGAGGAACGCTGCCACCAGGCCCAGCACCACGAGCACGCGACGCACGAACGGCGAATCGACGGCGGCAGCCATCTGACGAGTATGCGCCACGCCGCGATCAGGCCCGCAGCGCCCGGGCCAGCGTCCACGCCCACAGCCGCCCGAACAGCTCGGGCCCTTCCGGGACAGTCAGGCTGTAGTCGTGCAGGGCCCAAGAGAAGCCCTCCATGCGCGTTGTCTGGCGGAAGCGCAGGTATGACAGATCGAGGTCGCGGATACGCACCCGGTCGAGCCCGTCGGCATCCTTGAGCAGGCGAGCCAATACCAGGTGCGGGTCGGCGTCTGGCAACTCGCGCCACTTGCAATGCCAGGTGACGGCGGTCTTGACGCCGCGCCACTGGTCCTCGCCCAGGCCGGCTGGCGCCAGAGCCTCGCGCAGGCCGGCTTCCTGCTCGAACCGCGTCCAGGCGTCGGCGCCATGGCGATGGCAGACGCCATCGTGGGTGCGGGCCAGGTCGTGCAGATAGACCGCGGCCCACAGCGCGCCAGTGTGTTCGCGCAGACCGGTCGCCTGCAGGAGGCGGAAGGCATGCACCATCACCCGCGCCACGTGCCGCTGGCCGTGAACCAGGCTCGGGTGCTGGAAATCCTGCGGGACGGGGCAGAGGCCCGAGAGGGTGGCGGGGTCGACCGGAGACCTGCCGTCTGCCGCGTGCTGCAGAGACTGCACGAGCGGCAGGAGGTGCGCGGGCACGCGCAACAGGTCAGTCATGAGCATGGCACCGCACAGACTGTACCGCGACTGCGCATGGTGCGGCGCGCGGTCGCGCGTTGAATGTGTGCAATCCCGCGCGGCCGCCGATGGTCCAGGTTTGCCACGTGTCGATCGCGAGGCGGCCGTCAGGTTCCGCCAGGTGCCGCGGGTGGGTGGACTTGCACTTGCTGGCCTCGTGGAGGCTGTGCGGTGGTACTGTGAAAATGTGGCGAATATCACAGTCACTGTGCCTGACGAAATATACCAACGGGCCCGCGTCGTGGCAGCGCGGCAGCGCACATCGGTCAGTGCCCTGGTGCGTGATTTCCTGAACGGGCTCGGCGGCGCTGAAACCGAGTTCGAGCGCCTGACGCGCATCCAGAACGACGTGCTTGCCGGGATCACCGGTTTCACGGCATCAACGAGGCTCACGAGAGACCAGTTGTATGGGCAGGCCCGTGGCGGCCCGGTTCGTTGACACCAACGTCCTGCTCTACGCGGTGAGTCGCGATTCAGCGGAACAGCCCAAGGCCGATCGGGCCAGGGAGACCCTCGCGTCGGCGGATCTCGTGCTGTCGGCGCAGGTGCTGCAGGAGTTCTACTGGCAAGCGACCCGGCCGGCCGGGCGCACGGCGTTGTCGCACCAGCAGGCACGAACGCTGATCGTCTCGTGGCTGCGTTATCCAGTCCAGGAGATCACCGCCTCACTGGTGTTGGCCGCCACCGAATTGGCGAGCCGCTACGGCATTTCCTATTGGGATGCGACGATCATCGAGGCCGCGCGGGCGCAGCGTTGCGCCGTGGTGCTGTCCGAGGACCTCGCGGACGGCCAGGACTACGGCGGCGTCAGGATCACGAACCCGTTCGCATGAGTTCGCCGCCCGCCCAGACGATACGCCCGGGCCCGGTTGGTCACCGTTCCGTGGTCCACGACCGGCGGATGGCCTCGATGGTTGCGCCGTGCAGGGCGACGACCTGGTCAGGAACGTAGCCGCCGGCGAAGTTCACCACGCTGGCGATGCCACGCGCGTTCAGCGACGCGACCACGACGTCGTCGCGCCCCCGAAGCGCCTCTGCGCTCATGCCGGCGACACCGCCCACCGGGTCGTGCTCGTAGGGATCGACACCCGCCAGGTACACCGCGTCGGTGATCGCATGGCGATCGAGGAACGCCGGCAGCCGGTCGAGC
>JACDAO010000480.1 GCA_013695405.1 Acidobacteriota bacterium
TGCCGGCGCAGCGACGGGCGGCGGCGCGGTGGCGGGGGCCACGCCGGTGCCGGCCTCGATCGACGCCAGCGCCTCGCCGACCTGCACGTCCTCACCCTCCTGGCGCAGGATCTTGCCGAGCACGCCGGCCTGGTCGGCATTGACCTCGAGATCGATCTTCTCGGTCTCGAGTTCGACTAACGGGTCGCCGACGGCGACCGCGTCGCCTTCCTGCTTGAGCCACTTCGCGACGCGCGCTTCGACCACCGACTCGCCGAGTTGCGGGACCACCACCTGTGCCGCCATGTCTGCTCTCTAAGCCTTTGCCTTGACCCGGGCGCGCGACGGGCGACGTTCCGGGGTGGTGGCGGCGTATGCCTCGGCCACCAGCATCTTCTGATTGATCGTGTGCCACGAGCTCGAGCCTTCCGAAGGGCTCGCGCTGCGCGGCCGGCCCAGGTAGCGGACCGGCAGACCTCCGTCCAGCAGTTCCTCGAAAGCGGGCCGGAAGAAATCCCAGGCGCCCATGTTGAGCGGCTCTTCCTGCAGCCAGACGACCTCGTCGGCCTCCGGGTACGCCTGCAGCACCGCCTCGACGCCCTCGACGGGGAACGGATAGAGCTGCTCGATCCGGCAGACCGCGGTGCGGCGGTCGGTCTGGCGGGCCTCGGCCGACACCAGGTCGACGAACACCTTGCCGCTGCAGAACAGCACCCGGCGCACGTCACGCGCCCGCTGCCGCGCCTGTTCGTCGTCGATCACCGGTCGCCAGCCGCCCTCGGCGAGTTCGCGCGGCGTCGACGCCACCAGCGGGTGACGCAGCAGGCTCTTCGGGGTGAGCACCACCAGCGGCAGCGGGTCGGTCTGCAGCAGGAGGGCCTGGCGCCGCAGCAGGTGGAAGTACTGGGCCGCCGTGGTGCAGTTGGCCAAACGCAGGTTGATGTCGGCGGCGGCGGCCAGGAAGCGCTCGGGGCGGGCGCTGGAATGTTCCGGACCCTGTCCCTCGTAGCCGTGCGGCAGCAGCAGCACCAGCGACGGTGTCTGCCCCCACTTGGCCCGGGCCGAGGTGACGAACTGGTCGAGGATCACCTGGGCGCCGTTGATGAAGTCGCCGTACTGCGCCTCCCACAGCACCAGCCGCTCGGGCGCCTGGATGTTGTAGCCGTACTCGAAGCCGACGGTGGCGTTCTCCGACAGCGGGCTGTTGTGGATCTCGAAGCTGGCGCGCGCCTGCGGCAAGCGTTGCAGCGGAATGTCGATTGCTCCGGTCTCGACGTCGCGGAACGCCGCGTGCCGGTGACTGAAGGTGCCTCGCTGCACGTCCTCGCCGGTCAGGCGGATCGGGATGCCGTCGGCCAGGATGCTGGCGTACGCCAATTCCTCGGCGGCCGCCCAGTCGATGGTGCGCTCGTCGAGTGCGTCGAACATCGAGGCGCGCCGCTCGCGCCCGCGTTCGAGCTTGCGGTGCCCGGTGAAGCCGTCGGGCCGGGTCAACAGCGCGGCGTTGAGCTGCTGCAGCCGATCGAACGGCACCGCGGTCCGGACCTGACGCGCGGCGCCGGCCGGCGGCGGCTCGGGTACCGGCGGCGCCAGCGCCTCCTCGGGCTTGAGCTGCTCGTAGACCTGCTCGAGCGCCTTCATGCGTCGATCGATCAGCAGCGGCGCGGTCCCGGCCTGGCCGGTCGCGGTTTCGACCTGCCGCGCCCATTGCTCGCGCACCGTCGGGTGATTGGCGATCCGCTGGTACATCAGCGGCTGCGTGAAGCCCGGCTCGTCGCCCTCGTTGTGGCCGTAGCGCCGGTAACCGACCAGGTCGATCAGGAAGTCGCGCTGGAACCGCGCCCGGTAGGCCCAGGCCATCCGCGCAGCCTCGAGGCACGCCGCCGGGTCGTCGGCGTTGACGTGGACGATCGGGATCTTGAAGCCGCGGGCCAGGCCGCTCGCGTAGGACGTCGAGTACGACTCGGCCGGCGTGGCGGTGAAGCCGAGCTGGTTGTTGGCAATGACGTGAATCGTGCCGCCTGTGGTGTAGCCATCCAGCCGCGACAGGTTCAACGTCTCGGCGACGATCCCCTGGCCCGGGAACGCCGCATCGCCGTGGATCAACACCGGCAGGGTGCGGTCGGCCTTGAACAGCGGACGCCCCGGCTGGGCGGCCTCGGTGCCGGCCGCGCGCGCCATCCCGGCGACCACCGGGTTGACGAACTCGAGATGGCTCGGATTCGGTGCCATCGAGACCTGCAGTCCGGCGCCGACCCGGCGCAGTGCGCCGGCGTGGTACTTGACGTCGCCGGTCCAGCCGAGGTCGATGCGATAGCCGGTCCGGGTCTGCGCCGGGTCCTTGTACTCGGCCAGGATCTGCTCGTAGGGCTTGCCGAGCACGTGCGCCAGGACGTTGAGCCGCCCGCGATGCGCCATGCCGATCAGGACGTGCTGCAGGCCGGCGCTGCGCGCGCCGTCGATGACCGTGTCGAGCACGGGCACCAGCATGTCGAGGCCTTCCATCGAGAAGCGCGTCTTGCCCGGGAAGGTGCGATGGAGGAAGCGCTCGAAGGTCTCGACCTGGGTCAATCGGTCGAGCAGGGCGTCGGCGTCGATCGGTGACACCGGCGGCCGGAACCGGCCGGTCTCGACCGCCAGCCGCAACCACTCGCGTTCCTCGGGCACGAACACGTGTGCGAAGTCGAAGCCGCTGCGCGACGAGTACACCTGACGCAGCGCGGCGATCGCCGCCGCCGCGGTCGTCGCGCCTTCGGCAATCGGCCCGCTGACCACCGAGGCCGGCAACAGTTTCAGGACGTCGTCGTTGATGCCATGCGCTTCGGGCGCGAGCGCGGGGTCGCCGGTCGGACGCGAACCGAGCGGGTCGATCTGCGCGGCCAGATGGCCGTAGCGCCGAATCGACTCGGCCAGAGTTGCGGCGCCGACCACGGCGCGCAGGTCGATGCCGTCGCTGGTCGCGGCCGCGGTGGGCGGGGCCAGCTCAGGCGGAGTCCACTGCTCGAAGTACGCACGCGTCTGCGCATCGACGGAGTCGGGGTCGTGCCGGTAGCGATCGTAGAGCTCGAGGACGTACCCGGCGTTGAGCCCCTGGAACTCGTTCCATCCACCCATACGGAATTCAGATTCTATCGCAGCCGACGACTCGGCTGTCAGACGAGGAGGAAGACGCGCTGGTCCGCCACTGGGTGCGCGGCAGCGACAGCAGCAGGTAGCGCAGCCGCAGCGCCTTGACGGCGGGCACGTAGTCGGGCCGCGCCACCTCGCCGCGCAGCAGCCGGCCACGCAGGCGACGAATCTCGAAACGATACAGATCGTTCACCTGTGCGCGCAGCAGGTCCACCGGGGTGGCGACCTCAGGACGGAGCCCGTGCCCGGCCAGCGCCTCGAGCACCAACGGCGCGTACGGTCGATCGTCGCCCTCGTCGGCCATCAGAACTGGAAGTAGATGAAGTCCAACGTGGTCCGGCTGCGCAGCACCAGGAGCGTGGCGAACATCACGCCGACCGCCGCGGCCTGCCACACCACCGTCCGGGTCGGTACCTGCGACTCGAGCACGGCAGGGCGGTCCGTGTACGAGTGCCCGTGCCACACCGTCCACAGGCTGTGCGCCCACAGCGGCAGCGACAGCGTGGCCGCGATCAGGAACAGGTACAGACCGGCCAGTTGCTCGGTGACCGGACTGGTGCCCGGTATCAACGAGAGGTCGCGCCACAGCATCCGCGTGTCGGTCTCCCGGAACAGCAGCCACCCGATGTGGACCAGCACGAAGGTCGCCGCCCATTGCGGCAGCAGCCGCCACGCCCGTCGCCGTCGGACGTGTCCGACGGACCCGCGTCCGACGGAACGCCCTCGCGCCCGCGCTGCACCCCACACGCGCTCGATGACCAGGAGCAGACCGTGGAAGCCGCCCCACAACACGAAGTTCCAGGAGGCGCCGTGCCACAGGCCCGAGACCACGAAGGTGGTCAGGATGTTGGCCAGGGTGCGGGGCAGGCCGTGCCGCGAGCCGCCGAGCGGGATGTAGAGGTAATCACGAAACCACGACGACAGCGAGATGTGCCAGCGTCGCCAGAAGTCGGCCGGCGACAGCGCCAGGTACGGGTGGTCGAAGTTCTTCATCAGGTCGAACCCGAGCCACCTCGCCGAGCCACGCGCGATGTCGGTGTAGGCCGAGAAGTCCGCGTAGATCTGGATGCCGAAGGCGAACACGCCGGCCCACAGCATCTCGAAGCCCGGGTCCTTCATCGAGAAGACGCGGTTGGCGATGATCCCGGCGTTGTCGGCGATCACCAGTTTCTTGAACAAGCCCCAGGCGATCAGCACCAGCGCGTCGCGTGCCACCACCAGGTTGAACGCGCGCGCCTGCTGCACCCGCGGCAGCAAGGCCTGCGCTCGCTCGATCGGGCCGGCCACCAGTTGCGGGAAGAAACCGACGAACAGCGCGAAGTCCCGCAGCGACCGCGACGCCGGCAGCCGCCCGCGGTAGACGTCGATGGTGTAGCTGAGGCTCTGGAAGGTGTAGAACGAGATGCCGACCGGCAGCAGGATGTTGAGGATCGGCAGCGGCGTGGCCAGGCCGACCGAGGCCAGCGCCTGCTGCACGTTGCCGGCGAAGAAGTTGTAGTACTTGAAGAAGCCCAGTGCCGCCAGGTTCGAGCCGAGGCTGAGCACCAGCCAGCGCCGCCGCCGCGCCCCGGGGGTCGTCATCCGCAGCGCCGCCCACCAGTCGACCACGGTGGTGGCGCCGAGCAGGATGCAGTACCACGGGTGGATCCAGCCGTAGAACAGGTAACTGGCCGCCAACAGGAACCAGTTCTGCGCGCCGTGCGGCAGCCGCCAGTAGACGACGGTGACCAGCAGCAGGAACGCGACGTAATCGAGGCTGTGGAAGGTCATCGGAACAGGCGCTGCTGGTTCACCCAGAACTGCCGGGTGTAGCGCTGGCGGTGCGCCCGCCCGATGTGGTCGCCGTCCTCGTACATCGCCAGGGTCTGTGCCGGATCGCCGGTGTCGTCGTGGAAGTCCATCCCCTGGCCCTCGACATACGCCTCGAACGCACGCGCATATGCCTGCAGCTGCGGCGACTGCACGGGCGGCTGGTTGCGGAGCGGCCGCCGCTGCACGCGCACGAAGCAGACCTTGAGCCGGTGGGCCTTGGCCAGCTCGATGATCAGCGGCAGCACCGACCGCGGCATGTTGCGGGCGAAGTCCGCTTCGGCGTCCTCGGCGGCCTGCAGGTCCGCGGCCGCCATCGGCCGCAGCCGGTCGAGGCCCATCACCTCGAATGTCAGCCGATCGAGCCAGGCCCGTCGGTCGAGCGCGTCGGCCGTCCACAGCCGCACCGGCCAGTCGTACAGCTGCCGCTCGACCCAGGCATTGGCGCGGTCGACGTTGTAGACCGCGTTGACCGCGTTGTGCACGCGATACCACGCGCCCCGCGTCCGCGCCGCAATCACATCGTCCAGCGCCGGTTCCTTGGGCGCGGCGACCTCGTCGAGCGACCACCGGAACGGCCCGGTCAGCCGGAACAGCGGGTCGGTCATGTTGAGGTCACGGAAGAAGACGAACGTGACCTTGGGCCGGACCCCGCTCGGAATCAGGTAATTCTTGAAGGCGAGGTACCAGTAGGCCGAGCCGGTGCCGGCGCGGGCGAGCAAGGCGACGTCCTGTCCGGTCAGCCCGGCCAGGTACCCGGGGTCGATGCGGGTGCCAAGCATCGAGTCGCCGATGAACACGTACGACGGCTGGAGCGTCTGCCGGTCCTGGATCGGGCCGGGCCGGAAGGCAATCCGTTCACGCGACGCCTCGAGCGCCGGCAGGTAGCTAGGCTCGACCGCGCGCGACGACAGCATGCGCATCACCGGATGCCACAGCAGCGGCAGCAGCGCCGCGGCCAGCAGGATCGCGGACAGCCGCAGCAGCCCCTGCCGGGACCACTCGGCCGGCGGCACACGCGGCAGCTCGTGGGGCGGGGCAGGCGGTAGGATCGGATCGACAGCGGAAGGGGGCACCCGGGCTCCAGGACCGGCGGCGGGCCGGGCCGAACCGAGGCAGTATAGCGAACGCGCACCGCATGCCGCGCGCGTGGCGTTCACAGACGCTTGTCGACCGCCTCTGCGCTAGTCCTCGGGGTCGGGCAGGCGCGTCGCCAGCGATGCCGACCCGGCAGCGAAGAAGCGCCCGTCGGTGGCCTTCTCGACCACCAGCGGCGTCCCTTGCAGCGGGATGGTGGCGAGCGACGACGTGACGCGCGCCGGCAGGGACTCGACCGTGCCCGCACAGCGGCGGCCAATCACCTCGGCTTGGCTCCACCCGGCTAGTACTACTTTGTCAGATCTGTGGATCGATCTCTATTGCTTATTGCACCGATCAGTTATTTGTGCGAGAGATTCTCGGGCACGTTCGCTACGCTGATGCGCAGTGCTCGATCGCACCGCGACCGCGTGGCTACGCCGTGTGTTGACGTGGCTGGAGCCCTTCCGCCCCCTGGGGGCCGAGCGCGTGTGGGTGCGCCTCCGCGAGAGTGGTGCCCGAGCGCACGGGCGTCCTGATTCTCGCCGGAACAGCTTCCCCCAAACAGGGCACGGCCTCGGTAGGCGTGGCGCGGCAGTACTGCGGCGCCCGCGGCAAGATCGCGAACTGCCAGACGGCGGTCACCGTGGCCTTGTGGACGGGCACGCGGGCGTGGTTCCTGGGCGCGACCCTGTATC
>JACDAO010000516.1 GCA_013695405.1 Acidobacteriota bacterium
GGATGGATGACGCAGCCCTGGTCGCCGTAGAAGCCTGCCGAGCGGGTGACGACGCCGCGGACGGTGGCACGGACGATCTTGCGCTCGCGATCGATGACCGTCGTCACGTGCCCGCGCTCGGCCTCGGCCGTGAGGAAGTACGCGCTGTTCTGGCGCGCTTCCGCCTCGTCTCGGCCTGAGACGAACACCGCCGAGCACAGGATCTTGGCGTACGCGGCCGCACCGAGCGTCAGCGGCGTGTCACGCGGCGAGAACCCGCCGGTCGCGGCGGGATTCAGCGTCGTCGCGTCCGGACGGGCGGGCGTCTGCGCCATGACGGACGACAGCGTCAAAGCGATCGCGACGATGATGACGGCGACCAGATGGCGGAGAGACGCACGGAGCATGCGGACCTTTCGGGTAGGGACCGCTCCCCGAGCGGTCCACCATTGTCCCAACGCCCTACTTCATCGAGTGGAGGCCGAACATGTTGCCTTCGGTGTCCACCGCGAGCACGATGAAGCCGTACTCGCCGATCGACATCTTGTCGCGGTGCACCTTGCCACCCGCACCCGCGACTCGACCGCCCTCGACCGCGCAGTCGTCGCACACGAAGTAGACAAGCGTGCTGCCGCCCGATGGTACGCCCGGCGCCTTCACCAGTGCGCCGGAGGCGCCGGACGCCTCAGGATTCATCGGAAACGCCCACATCTCGATCTCGGGGCTCGGCAGCTGCTCGAGACTGGTCTCGAGCACCGCTCCGTAGAACGCGCGAGCGCGTGGCATGTCCTGGACGTAGATCTCGAACCAGCCGACCGGGTTGTGACGGGCCATGGCAATCTCCTTGGAAGGCCTCAGTCTACCAAGGCCTCGCGGAAACACGGCTCGGTACGCGGTAGGCCTGCACGGTTGTCCCCGCAGGCAGGCTCCACCCGCTCAAGACGAAGTGGCATCGGTACGTCTGGCGCCTGCACCAATCAGGAGCGCGGACGTGGCGGCGTAGTCACCTGTCCGGCGATACCACCCATGCTCGGCCCCATGCGTCGCCCATCCAAGCGGGGTCCCGTTGAAGTCGGCGTCAGTGGCCTCGAGTGGAGGGTTGAAACGCAGGATCGTCGCCGTCATCCCGGCGTTGCCGTGGAACGCGGCCCAGTGCAGCGGCGTCGCGTGGTGCTGCCCTCTCGCGTCAACGGGCCAGCCGCATTCAAGGAAGAGACGCACAGCGTCGCTCTGGTTGTTCCTGGCGGCGTGCGCCACCTCGCGACGGTCAGCCTCCGACAGGGTCTCGACAGTGCCGGGGTGCTCGCGCCGAATCGCTTCCGCCGTCGGCTCATCAGCCATCCAGCATGCGTCGATGAGCCTTGCCTCCACGGGCGTGTGTTCCAGGAGCAGCGCCAGCACGTCGTCGTGGCCGAACGTCCGAGCGGCCTGGTGTGCGGACACATGGAAGCCCAGTGTCCACTGGTAGATCGTTCCACCAGCGCGGTGATCGCCCATTGGGAACCACTCGGCGTTGACCCGCATCCGGATGCAGCGAGGGTCGGCCTCGAGATGTCGGCGCGCGAGATCGAGGTCGCCCAGTGCGGACGCCATGAGCAGATCCGTGCGACAGCCGCGAGACACCAGGTACCGAGCGACGTCCTGCCGCTCCTTCACCATATGCTGCGCGGGCGTGGATTCATGATCGACGTCGCGCGCATCGATGTCGGCCCCGCACTCGAGGAGATGGCGGGCCACTTCAGTCGTGCGAGCGAAATGGAGCGGCGTCTGACCGTCGCCGCCTCCGGCATGCACCATTGATGGATCCCTGGACACCAGCTCACGCAGGCGGTCCAGCATGCCGAGGCGCGCCGCTGCGTGGGCGTCGACGACGGCGCCTCGCTCGATCGCATACGCCGCCAGCTCAGGGTCCGCAGAGTCCAGCAACCCGAAGCCCCCGGCCCACCAGCGACTCCTGGCGTTGATGTCCGCGCCGGCCTCGAGCAGCGCGTCCAGCATCTCCCGGCTGCGGACGTCGACGATGGCTGGCGAATCGAAGGAACCGCCTGGTTCGTCGATCAGCGCCTTCAGCTGCGGATGACGATGCAGGAGCGCACGAACGCGATCGGCGTCGTCTGCGGCAAGGGCGACTTTCAGTGCATCGACGTCCATCTCAGAGTCTTGCCTCCTGGAGAGGCGATTCTACGTCGCCGCCGGACCGGCCGCAGGTAGAATGCCACCTCCCGAGTCTTTGGAGGTTCGCGCATGAGTGTCACCCGCCGAGAGTTCGGCAAGCTGGCCATAGCCGCCGTCCCCGCGGCATTGATCGGCGATCGTGTGCTGGCTAGCGCCGCGGCGCAGCAGCCGCGGCCGAACTCGTTGATCAATGGCGTCCAGATCGGCGTCATTTCCTACAGCTACCGTGCCATGCCCGCCCAAGGCGCCGACGCAGTCCTGCGCTACGTGCTCGAGTCGGGCATCAGCGCCGTCGAGTTGATGGGCGGCCCAATCGAGGCCTACGCCGGGGCGCCGGCGATGACGCGTCCGCCTGGCGGACCGGGCGGGCCAGGTGGCCCTGGCGGCAGGCGTCCGCCCACACCTGAGGAAGTGGCGGCGCGCGAGAAGTACGCGGCCGAGCTCAAGGCGTGGCGGCTGTCGCAGTCGATGGACACGTTCAAGGCGCTGCGCAAGATGTACAACGACGCGGGCGTCACCATCTATGCGACGAAGCTGCTCGCCACGTCGATGTC
>JACDAO010000548.1 GCA_013695405.1 Acidobacteriota bacterium
GTGCAGCGTCGCGCGGCGGAGGCCCTGGTACGCACTGGCCTGCAGCCAGCCATGACGCCGCCGTTCGACCCGGTCGCCGACGCGCTGCCGCTGCTCGGCCACCAGGATCGGTACGTGCGCTACGCCGGCCGTCAGTTGCTGCGTCGGGTCAACCGCAACCACTGGCGCGACGCGGCGATGGCGCTGACCACCCCGCCGGCGGCCAGCGAGGCGCAGCTGGTGCTGGCCCAGACGATCCGGGTCCCGACCGCCGTGCCGCCGATGCTCGATCGGCAGTTGGCGCTGCTGCAGGCCGGGGTGCCCGACGAGGCGCTGCCCGGCTTGCTGCGGGCGATGCACCTGACGATGATTCGCGCCGAAGGTGTTCGGCACACCGCACCCTATGCGGCAATCGGCGCCGCCCTGCTCGCCCGCTTCCCGGTCGGACGGCCGCTGGTCGATCGCGAGCTGGCCCGGACGCTGGCGTTCCTGGACACCCCCGACGCCCTGCCCAAACTGGTGGCGTACATGACCGCCCCGGCGACGCACCGCGAAGACCAGATCTTCACGATGTACTGCCTGCACGCGATGCGGGCCGGCTGGGAGCCCGCCGAACGCAAGGCGGTCGTGCAGTGGTTCCTCGCCTCGCAGGAACAGCGCTGGCGCGGCGGGGCCAGCTTCATCGGCTACATGAAGGACTTCTGGGAGCACTTCCTGACGGTGCTGCCCCCGGACGAGCGCCAGGCCGCCGAAGACGTGATGCCGTCGTTCCAGCCCAACGTCATCCTCACGAGCAGCGGCCGGCCTGCTCCGCCGGGCGAGGACACGGCGCGGTTGTCGCAGCAGGAATTGCGCGAGTACCTGACGCTCGATCCGATGGCCTATGCCGGCGATGCGACGCGCGGCGAGCGGGTCTTCGACAAGGCCCTGTGCTCGGCCTGCCATCGCTCCGGGACGCTCGGCCAGGAAGCTGGTCCGGACCTGACCGCGGTGGCGCAGCGCTTCGCCCGCACCGACCTGCTCGACGCGATCCTGACCCCGTCCAAGGCGATTTCGGAGCAGTGGGCGTCGGTCGAGGTGGCGACGCGCGACAAGAAGGTCACCGTCGGCGTGATAGTGTCGGAGACGGCGAATGCGCTGACCCTGCAGCCGATCGGCGGCGCACCGGTCAGCATCCCGATCAGCCAGATCCTCTCACGCAAGGCGGCCGCCGTCTCGCCGATGCCGGAGGGCCTGCTCAACGTGCTGACGCTCAGAGAAATTGCCGACCTGCTCGCCTTCCTCGAGCGCACTCCCGGACCCTGACACGCTGATGTCCCGTACGCTGTGCACCCTCCTCGCGGCGCTGCTCGTCCTGGTGTCGGGCAGCGCGTTGCGCGCCCAGACGATGGCCGCCACGCTGTTTGTCGAAGTCCGTGATGCCAGCGGCGCGCTGATCCCGGACGTGGCGCTGACCCTCACCGATCAGCAGACCCTGATCGCCCGCGAAGGCACGACCTCGTCGTCGGGCCTGCTGGTGCTGCCGTTGCTGACCGCGGGCACCTATTCGCTGCAGGCGGCGCGCGACGGCTTCAAGACCGAACTGATCCGCGACATCGCGGTGCAAGCGGGCGTGCGCGGCACGGTCGCGCTGGTCCTGGTGCCGGGTGCGGTCAGCGAGACGGTCGAGATCAGTGCCGACCTGACGACGCTGCGCGCCGGCAGCGGCGCGGTCGGTGAAGTCTTCGACGGCGAGACGCTGGTGACCTTGCCAGTGTCCGAACGCGACGTCATCCAGTTCATGTTCCAGGCTCCCGGCGTCGCGCCGCCGGCGCCCGGCTCGCGGCTGTCGACCCAGGGCAACACCGGGCTGAACAACAACGGCTCGCGCGAGGCCGCCAACAACTTCCTGCTCGACGGCGTCGACAACAACGACCTGTTTCTCAACCGCGTCGTCGTCAATCCGAGCCTGGACGCGGTGCAGGAGGTGTCGCTGCTGCAAGCCACCTACGACGCCGAGCACGGGCGCAGTGCCGGCGCGCAGGTCAACGTCATCGTCAAGTCGGGCACCCGGCAGCTGCGGGGCAGCGCCTACGAGTACTTCCGCGATGCCGCGTTCGACGCCCGGCCGGCCTTCCTGCCCGACAACACCGCCAAGCCGGAGTTGGGCAAGCATCAGTTCGGCGGCACCATCGGCGGGGCGTTCGGGCGGTTCCCCTCGTTTTACTTCGTCAACGTCGAAGCGATTCAGGCGCACGAGGCCGAGACGCGGCTCGCGCGGGTGCCGACCGACGCCGAACGAACCGGCGACTTCAGCGCGCTCGGCCGCCCGATCGTCGATCCGTTCACGCAGCGGCCGTTCCCCGGCAACGTCATCCCGGCGTCGCGCCTGAGCCCGGCCGGGCTGGCCGCGGCCGGACTCTACCCGCGCGCCAACCGCACCGGCGGCGCGGCCAACTTCGTCTCGTCACCCGAAGGCGAGCGCGACGCAATCCAGTTCACGATCAAGACCGACCACCACGGCTGGCGGGACCGGCCGTTCCACCTGCGCTACACCTTCGGTCGCGAGGATCGCACGCTGCCGTTTGCGTCGCGGGCCCGGAACCTGCCAGGCTTCGGCCCCGCGGTGCTCGACCAGGGCCACAACGCCGCGGCGGGCTTCAACCAGACCTTCTCTCATCGTGTGGTCAACGAGATCCGCCTCGGCGTCAACGCGCTGCGTCGCGACAGCGTCCCGACCAACTCGGGGATCGATGGCTTCGGCGCCCTCGGCATCACCGGTCCGACGCTGAATGCCGTCGACCAGGGCTACCCGTCGCTGGTCGTGAGCGGCTACGAGAGCCTCGGCGACGACCCGAACCTGCCGGTCCTGCGCAGCACGCGCACGGTGCACCTGGCCGACACCTTGAGCGCGCAGATTGGCCGGCACCACCTCAAGACCGGCGGCGAGTTCCGGCACTATCGCTCCGACGGTCTCAATCACCTGTTCGCCCGTGGTCAGGCGACCTTCGCCGGGGCGTTGACCGGGCAGTCGTTTGCCGACCTGCTCCTCGGGCTGCCGACGCTCTCGCTGCTCGGCGTCAACGACAATCCGCAGGCGCTGCGGACCTCGGCACTCAACCTGTTCGCCCAGGACGACTGGCGGGTCAACCGGCGGCTGACCGTCAACGCCGGCCTGCGCTACGAATACAACACGCCGGCGGTCGACGCCGACGACCGGATGCGGATCTTCGACCAGTCGACCAACCAGCTGGTGCAGGTCGGCGCCAACGGCGTACCTCGCGCCGGCATCCGCTCGGACCGCAACAACGTCGCCCCCAGGGTCGGCTTCAACTACGACCTCACCGGCCGCGGCACGCTGCTGCAGGGCGGCTACGGATTGTTCTACAACGCCGGCACGCTGATCGAGACCTCGGCGCTGTACTTCAACGCGCCGTACTTCGGCATCGGGCTGTACTTCCCGAATGCCACCCGATTGCTGACGCTCGACCACCCGTTCCCAGGTCAGGGCATCGCCACCGCGCCGACCGTCAACTCGCTCGATCAGGACATGCGCACCGCCTACGCGCACCAGACCAGCCTCGGCGTCGAGCACGCGTTCGCCCGCACCACGGTCAGTGCCCGCTACGTCGGATCGCTCGGCCGGTCGCTGGTGTGGAAGCGCAACATCAACCAGCCGCCGCCAGGCGCCGGCCCAGTCGCCAGCCGTCGTCCGCTGTCGTCGTACAGCGACATCCTGCTCATCGAATCGGGTGCGCGCTCGTCCTACCACGCGATGCAACTCGGCGCCGCGCGGCAGGCGGGCTCGCGGGTGTCGTTCCGTGGCTCCTACACCTGGTCCAAGTCGATGGACGACACCTCGGCGTTTCTGGCCACCGACGGCGACGACAACACGCCGCAGGACAGCCGCAACATGGCCGCCGAGTGGGGCCTGTCGGACTTCGACGTCAGGCATCGGCTGGTCGTGACCGCGTCGTACCTGCTGCCCGAACTGGGGGGCGGCGCGCTTGGCCGCGGCTGGCAGGTGAGCGGCGTGTTCTCGGCCCAGTCGGGACGCCCGTTCACGCCGCGCGTCAGTTTCGACAACAGCAACACCGGCAACGTCGGCGGCGGCACCTTCGCCTACGATCGACCCAATGTGGTCACCGGGCCGGTCCCCGACGGCACCCGCGTGGTGAGCTACGACGACGTGACGCTGGCCGTGGCCCCGCGGTTCACGTTCGGCAACGCCGGCCGCAACAGCCTGATCGGGCCCGCCTATGCGTCAGTGGATGCTGTCGTGTCGCGCCGGCTCGCGCTTGGCGCCAGCCGTGCGCTCGAGCTGCGGCTCGAAGCGTTCAACCTGCTGAACCGCACCAACCTGCAGCTGCCGGACAGCTTCGTCGATCGGCCGACCTTCGGGCAGTCGCTCTCGGCATTCCCGCGCCGTCAGTTCCAGCTGGCGGCGCGTTTCACGTTCTGAGCCCCGGCCCGATTCGTCAAGGAGTTCCCGATGCCCCGACTGACCCGTTCGCTGTGCGCCCTGACCCTGATGTTCGCCCTCGGCGTCGCCGCCGGCCAGTTCGCGCGTGTCGACCTGGCCGCGCAACCCGCCGCGGGGCGGAAGGTCTACGAGCTGCGGACGTATTACACGCATCCCGGCAAGCTGCCCGACCTGCAGACCCGGTTCCGCGATCACACCACCCGCATTCTCGAGAAGCACGGCATGACCAACGTCGGCTACTGGGTTCCGCAGGACGAGCCGGCGCACGGCAACACCCTGATCTACGTGCTCGCGCACGACAGTCGCGACGCGGCGAAGAAGAGCTGGGACGCGTTCCGCACCGACGCGGAGTGGGTCAAGGTACGCACCGCGTCGGAGGCCAACGGGCCGATCGTCACCAAGGTCGACTCGGTCTTCATGGATCCGACCGACTACTCGAAATTGAAGTAGGCGCCGGCACCGGCGCACCGGTCAGCTCGATCACCACGTCGGCGCCCTCTGGAAGATCGAACACGATGGGCTGGTGGCGGGTCGGACCAAGCCGGCGTACCCGGCCCGTGACATCACCTGCGACCCGCGTGACGACATCGACTGCGCGGGCGAGGCGCAGCGCAATCCGCGCATCTCGCCGGGCCCGGCGCACGTACAGGACGCTGCGGGTGTCGTCGCCCCAGCCCTGGGTCCAGTCGGCGTTCCACAGTCCCCGCACCGATGTCCAGTCGTGCGCGTCGTGCAACGGCCGCAGTCCCGAGGTCAGCTGCGCCAGCACCGGCACGGCTGGGTCGCGTCGTGACCAGGTGCGGTCGTGCACGGTGAACGCGAGCAGCGGCACCAGTCCGGCGTCGTGCACCGCGGCGGCCGCCTCGCCCGGCTGCCGGTCGGCGTAGCAGAAGCGGCCGGACGTGTCGCAGAGCGCCGGAACGTCGGCCGACGGCAGGCAGGGTGACGGCCAGCGCCCTTCGAACAGCAGCACCTTCTCGCAGCCGTCGGTACCCACCGGGACCACGCCGGGCTCGCGGTGCGAGAGACGTTCGGCAAAGGCCTCGGGCGTCGGCTGGGTCAGGCCGGGATGCTGGCTCCACAGCCAGATCGCCAACGGCGTGGGGTAGCGGTACGACTCGGGCCGCGCCGGGCGAAACAGCCAGGCCGACCAGAGGCCCGAGGCGGCCAGCAGCAGCACACCGGCGCCACGCAGCCAGCGCGAGGGACTGCGATCGGCCGCGAGCAGCCACGGCCACGCCAGCGGCAGCAGCCACAACGCGTAGCGGCTGAAGTCCGGATTGCCGCCCTGGTTCTGGTTGGGTTGCTGGCTGACCACCGCCAGCAGCGCCACTGCCGCCACCGCGGACGGCCCGCTGGCGGCGCTGCGCCACCCGTCGCGCCGCACGACCGCGAGCAGCACCGCGATCGCGCCCGGCGTGAAGCGCCACAACGCGCCCATGTTGACGTCGACCAGCGGGTAGAGGGCCGACGCGACGGTTGGCCAGTGCGCGACCGCATAGGTGGTGAGCGGCGAGAGCCGCCCGAGATGCCACAGGTAGTACAGCGGCGCCATCGCCGCCAGCGCCAGCCCGGCGCCGAGCGCGGCCCACCACGCCGGTTGCCGCAGACGTGCGGGGTCATCCCGGATCGCCGCGAGAGCGAAGATCGCCAGCAGTGGCAGCAGTCCCGGATTCTGTGCCGCGGCCACCCCGAGCAGCACCAGGCTCAGCGGCCCTCGCGCCGGCCACAGCAGCACCGCGCCGCCGAGGCACGCCACGATCAGCAGGTCGGCGAGCGGCTTGTCGATCCACCAGACCAGCGGACTTGCGAAGACGATCAGCCCCCAGGCCCGGGCGCCGCGTCGCAACGCCAGCACGCTCAGCCCCGCCACGAGCAGCCCGTTGAGCGCGACCAGGCCCCACGCCGGCGACTGCCGAAGCCCGCTGCCGAGGCGCACCGCGGGTGCCGCCAGCAGCGAGTACAGCCACATGTGCGGCATGTCCTGCCGGCCATCCGCGCCGATCAGTTCAGGCAGTCGACGGCTGACCAGTTCGAACTCGCCGGGGTGGCGCATGAACTCCGCGGCGATCGCCTCGAAGTCCTGCGGCGACAGCGCAGGTGGCCGCAGCCGC